>NZ_JBQKJP010000024.1:0-39628 GCF_052117205.1 Candidatus Agathobaculum pullicola
GATATGGCCCCCTTTCGACAAGTTGTTGTATAGCAACTCAACTTTAACCGATGTGGTCTTATCCTTCATCCTTTTTTATTCAACTGTCCAAGATGTATTGTACTCCTACACAATCCGGCTGGCGCACAATAGGAAAGCGCCGCCGTCTCGTCGGGGGAAACGAGACGACGGCGCTTTGCCTATTCACTACACAGATTTGAAAAAGGGGGTAAAAGAGAAATAAAAGATCGGTAGGCTGTCGACTCAGGATTGCGGCTTCCCTCATCGACATGCTTAGTATAACCCATGCGGCATGGAAAAGTGTGAACAGATTATAAATATGCTGTGAAAGAATTGTTTCCTGCCCAAGTTTCCCGGACAGGGGAAACGCCCTGTTTTCCAAAAGGGGGGAATGGAAAACAGGGCGCACGCCAATGCAAAATGAAAAAGAGGATAAAAAGAAAAGGTGAAAGAAAGAAAACATAATGTAAAAAAGGGGTATCGGTTGGGTTGGTGTCTCTCCCTTCCGACAATCATAGTATAGCGCACTGCGGCTGCAAAAGTGTGAACAGCTTTTGAACAGACTTTGAAAGGTTTATGACATTGCCCGCGATGCCAGAAAAGCGGGAAAAACCCCCGGTCCATGGGGGAAATGGAACCGGGGGTTTTTCGCTCATTTCACAAAATAAAGGGGGGTAAAAGAGAAATAAAAGATCGGTAGGCTGTCGATTCAGGATTGCGGCTTCCCTTATCGACATGCTTAGTATAACCCATGCAGCCAAGGAATATGTGAATAAACTTTGAACGTGCTGTGAAAGAATTGTTTACATTTTCTTTTGCTTTTTCATCAGGCGAATATCGTCCCCGAAAAAGCGCAGCGACACAAACTCGCCCAGCAGACGAGACGCCACGGCGGGCGAATATTTTTCCGCCAGCGCCTCCGGAGGCAGGTTGGTGTTGACAATCATCGGCCGCCCCGCCATCAAGCGGTTATTGATGAGATTGTACAAAGCGGACACAGTGAAGGCCGTACCCATTTCAGTGCCCATATCATCAATAATCAGCAGATCCGCCCGCTCGTACCGCGCCGCGCGCTCAGCTGCGGCCTCACCGTCGCCGTTGCCGAATTTGATTGTCTCATACGCCGCGACGATGTTGATTGCCGTATCATACGCCACTGAAAACCCGCGCGCGGCGACCGCCTCGGCAATACACGAGGATAAAAACGTCTTGCCCAGTCCAGTCGAGCCATACAGCAGCAGATTGGGCGAGTGCGCGCCAAATTTTTCGGCATACGCCTTGCACTCATCCAGATTATACTCCATATTTTCCCGGGGGGACAAACCCAGACGCGCGTCCGGTCGGGTAGAATAGTAATCCATGCGGAAATGCGCAAAATTCTGATCGCGGATAGGCAGCACCGCGGACAGCTGCTCGCGCAGCAGCGCGGCATACCGCGCTTTGACACATGCGCAGGTCGCGCTGCCCGCATAACCCGTGTCGCCGCACTTTTCACACATCGGTTTTTCGGTCAGATAATCCGCGTCCAGCCCCATGCCACGCAGAAGCTCGGCGCGTTCGGCCTGCAAGGCCAGATTCTGCCCGCGCAGCTGCTCGATGGCTGCGGCCGGGTCGCCGCCCGTATTGAGCGCCGCGCGCAAAACCGACGCTGCCGTCTGCGACAGTGTCCGGTCGATCGCACGGATACGCGGCTCGCGCGCGTACACCTCGCGCCGACGCGCCTCAAATTCTTCGCTGCGGGCTGTGCGCTCGCGTTCCAGCTCACGCCGCGCCGCCGCCAATAGTTTTCTGTCATATCCCATGGCTTATTCCTCCGTTTTGCGGCGATGGCTGCGCACACGCGCCGCCCAATCCTGCTCCCATGCAGCCAGTGTGACGGGGTCGGTCGGCTGCGCCGGGGTCTGGCCGACCGCCGCTCGTGTCTCCGGTTCCAGTGCGGTGATTTCACTTACCGTATGTACACCCGCCTCATCCCAGCGGCGCAGGATGCCCAGCGTATAATCCAAACTCTTGTGGCCCTGCTGCTTGTCCGTGCGTCGGACCGCCAGTTCGATTGCCTCAGGCGGGAAACCGTGCGCAAGCGCAAAACGGCACACGCGCTGCTCCTTAGGCGCGGGCTGTGCCGGGTCTGCGCCGAGTGCCTTGTAAACCGCTTCGCTCAGCGGCTTTTCGCTTGCCTTACGTGCCAGATACTGCTGTGCCTGCTGCGCCGTCACCACGCCCATATCCGCCCACAGATAGGCTTCACGCCGGATATCTCCCAACCGCACCACGCCTTTTTCGCCCTTGAGATAGCTGAGCAGTTCGATAATCGCCTCTGCCGACAGGCCGAGATGGTCATATGCGGTCAGCAGACAGCGCAGCTGCGCCTCGGTCAGCGTGCGACCAAGCACGCCCTCCGCCGTAGCGCACACCCCCGCGAATTTGTGGTCATCCAGACGCGCGCGGCGCAGCTCGTCCGCCGTATACTGCGGGGTATCCGAGGACTTGTCCGCCTGCGGCGGCACGGCCGGCGTGACCAAACCGTTGAGCGTAAACGCCGCGCGCTCATACCGCTCCTGCGATAGATGCAGCGCACGCGCCGCGGTTTTGCCGTCCGCACTGCCGTGCCGCAGGACATAAAGATACAGCAGCGCCGCATCACCGTCCGCGGCGGCAATCAGCTTGTCCAGCATATCACAACGCGCCACGCGCAGCTCACCCTCAGGGAGCGATACGGAGGTCTGTGCCATCGGTTCATTTCCTTTCTATTAGAGATTGATTTTTATTATAACATACCCCGTGCACGCGGAGCAAATGGAAAAGCCCGGACGCAGGACGTGATATTTTGCACGCGCCATGCACGGGCAGAAAAAAGCAGGACATGCACCTGCCTTATTTTCACAGACAGAAAAAACGGCGCAGGAATCAAAATTCCTGCGCTGTTTTTCTGCAATAGGCATGTCCAACCACAGGCTGTCGATGCCGTTGCTCGTTTCAGGCTGTATGCCTGAAACAAAAGTTATTTTACCTTTTCCTCTTCCTTGACGTCCTTCATGGACAGGTTGACGCGGCCCTTGTCGTCGATCTCCATGACCTTGACCCAGACCATATCGCCTTCCTTGACCGCATCCTCTACCTTCTCGATGCGGTGATCTGCCATCTTGGAGATGTGCACCATGCCGTCCTTACCCGGCAGCAGGTTAACAAACGCCCCGAAGTTCATCAGGCGCACGACCTTGCCGTAGTAGATTTCGCCCGGCTCCGGCTCCTTGACAATCGCTTCGATCATCTTCTTGGCCTTGTCCGCGTCGGAAGCCTTGACCGCCGCGATGGTGACCGTACCGTCATCCTCAATATCGACCTTCGCGCCGGACTCGGCCACGATATTCTGGATCACACTGCCGCCCTTGCCGATCACTTCACGGATCTTGTCCGGATGGATGTGCATGGTGGTCATCTTGGGCGCCCACTCGGATACATCCGCACGCGGCTCCGGAATTGCCTTGAGCATAATTTCGTCCAGAATCCCATAACGGGCCACGCGGCACTTCTCAAACGCCTGCTTGATGATGTTCGGGGTCAAACCGTCGACCTTAATGTCAACCTGAATCGCCGTAATACCCTTCTTGGTGCCGGCAACCTTGAAGTCCATATCGCCGTAGAAGTCCTCCACACCCTGAATATCGGTGAAGGTGGTCTCCTGACCGCCGTCAGTAATCAGGCCGCAGGAAATACCCGCAACCGGCGCCTTGATCGGCACGCCGGCATCCATCAGCGCGAGGGTCGAGCCGCAGACCGAACCCTGCGAGGTCGAACCGTTGGAGGAAATGACCTCGGAAACCAGACGCAGCGCATACGGGAACTCGCTGACCGGCGGGATAACCGGCAGCAGCGCACGCTCGGCCAGTGCGCCGTGACCAATCTCACGACGGCCGGGGCTGCGGGACGGGCGGGTTTCGCCGACCGAGAAGGACGGGAAGTTATAGTGGTGGATATAACGCTTTTCAGTCTCTTCAAAAATGGTATCCAGCTCCTGCGCATCGCCCAGCGTGCCCAGTGTGCAGAGCGTCAGCACCTGCGTCTGGCCGCGGGTGAACATACCCGAACCGTGTACACGCGGCAGCAGGCCAACCTCGGCCGCCAGCGGACGGACTTCCTCCATGCCGCGACCGTCGACGCGCTTGCCGTTTGCCAGCCAGCGGCGCACAATCTTCTTTTCCAGCTTGTCCACACACTCGGCAAGGTTCGCGCCGTGCTCTTCCTTATATTCGTCGGAGAGCGAAGCCTCGAACTCGTCCACGATGGCGCGCACACCGGCGTCGCGGACAGTCTTATCGTCCGTATCCATCGCGACCTCGAACTTGTCATTGCACGCTGCCTCGAGTTTGTCAAACAGGTCGTGGTCGATGTCGTGATGCTCATACTCAAACTTCGGCTTGCCGATCTCATCCTTGATGCCCTGAATGAACGCGCACATCTTCTTGAGCTCTTCGTGCGCTTCCATCAGCGCGTTGAACATATCGTCCTCAGGCACTTCATTTGCGCCTGCCTCGATCATGACGATCTTATCCTTGGTCGCGCACAGGGTAACGTCCATCTCGGACGCCTTGCGCTGCTCGGACGTCGGGTTGATGACGGTCTTGCCGTCTACAATGCCAACCTGACAGCCTGCCACCACATAGTCAAACGGGATATCCGAAATCGAAACCGCGATGGACGCGCCCAGCAGGCCGACCACCTCGGGAGAGTTATCGTAATCGTTTTCCAGCACGGTGCAGACGATGGACACGTCGTTTCTGAGGTCCTTCGGGAACAGCGGACGCATCGGGCGGTCGATCTGGCGGGAAGCGAGAATCGCCTTTTCACTCGGACGGCCCTCACGACGCATGAAGCTGCCCGGGATGCGGCCTACTGCGTACAGACGCTCTTCAAAGTCAACCGAGAGCGGGAAAAAGTCGATGCCGTCGCGCGGCTTGGCCGATGCAGTCGCGGTGACCAGCACGGCGGTGTCGCCGTAGCGCACCAGGCAGGAGCCGTTGGCCAGCTGCGCCATCTTGCCGGTTTCGACCGTCAGCTTGCGGCCGGCGATTTCGGTTTCAAAAACGCGGTAGTTTTTGAAGTCAAAGTGGTTGATATTTGCCATGTTTTTGCCTCCTTTTTTGTGTTACGGAGGGCGGCGCATCCCTTTTTTAGCACTTGAAGCAAACACGGAAAACCGCATCTCCGGCTCTGCTTCAACTGCTAAAAAGCGGTTTTGCCGCCTTCCTTTTGAAAACAGAAACAGGGGAGCAGACTGCTCCCCTATTTGCTTGTTCTTCTTACTTACGGATGCCGAGCTTGGCAATCAGCGCACGATAGCGGTTGATATCCTTCTTCTGCAGGTAAGCCAGCATAGAACGGCGCTGGCCGACCATCTTGAGCAGGCCGCGGCGGGAGTGGTTGTCCTTCTTGTGAACCTTCAGGTGCTCGGTCAGCTCCTGAATGCGCGCGGTCAGGATCGCTACCTGAACCTCCGGAGAACCGGTGTCGGTTGCGTGGGTGCGGTTTGCCTCGATAACGGCGGTCTTTTCTTCCTTACGGATCATGTTGCGTTTCACCTTTCAAATTGTATTTTTACTTACCCACAGGCTGGGCTGCGGCTGGTGAAATGGGCACGGTAGGGACATGCCCGGAACTCCGGCAGCTAAGCGCGGGGCGAAAGTACAATATATGATACCATGTCCGCACGAATTTGTAAAGCAATTTCTTGGTTTTTATTTAATTTGCCGCATTTTTGCACCTTTCTTTCATTGTTTTGTCGAATTGTACAATTATGAATAAATTGTAAACGAGATTTTGTCGGATTTTCACCTTGTTTTCCCGTTCTGTCCGGTGCTATAATTCTATCATTCGTGGTGGACAGCTGGACGACCTTCGCTCGAAACCGTTTTTATTTATCGTTAAAGACACGCGACGGGGCGGTGCAATAGCGCGGCCTGATGTCGCGTTCTTTTTTACCTATCGCTGCGCCTCCGGGGCATTTTGCCGCCGGAGGCGTTTTTTATGCCCATCCGGTACATACTGTTTTCCATGCCGCAGCGCAAAACCGCCATGTTTATGCAAACGCATTGTTCCGCAGCTCCAGATTATAGGCCAGCAGCACCCGTAAACGCTTTTTGCCGCGCGTCAGATGGCGCGACACGGCCGACTGACTGATGCCCAGCCGGTGGGAGATTTCCTTTCCGGAAAGCCCTTCCACCTCGCTCAGCCACAACACTTGATACTGCCGCGCGGTCAGCTGCTCCTGCAGCGCATGAAAGAACGCCTCGCGGAATTTTGCGCGAAACGCGCTGTCATCCTCGCCCATCTCTGCCACATACCGATCATATGCCGCGCAATTCGCCACCTGCTCAGACAGCCTTTCCGTTTTCATGTGCCTCTCCTCCTCTGTCATAATAGTGCTCCAACACAAACGCTGTTTTGCGATTCTCATTGATCATAACCTGCAAACAATTGATTCTCTGCTTCAGCCGATATTTCACCTCATTCTGCTCCGCACGGCGCTGCGCCACTTGCAATTGCTTCAACCGCAGCTCCAGAAGCGCTGTGTTGGACCGGTACTGCCTTGCCATTTCTTGCAGCTGCATAGTACGCCTCCTCCTTATTATTACGAACATTTGTTCGTATTTCTTGATTTCTATAATACAATATATTGGTAGGCTTGTCAACATCCTCCTACATTTGGTGTGCTATCAATTTTTCAACCCGCATATACTATCGGAGAAAGGAGGCATTGGACATGCGTAAACTGCTGCTGACCGGATGCGCGCTTGTTTTGGCGTTATATCTGGCGCCCGCGCTTCTGCTGTACGACGATGAGCCGAAAACCAGCGCAGCCGCTTCCGCTTCCGCGCCGGCCGCAACGGAAGCCGCTCTTACGGGCGACTACTCCACCGTGACGGTCCTGATCGATAACCAGCCCACCGCGCTGCCGTTGGAGGACTATGTGGCCGGCGTGGTCGCAGCCGAAATCCCCAACGACTTTCCACTCGAAGCAATTCGAGCGCAGGCGGTCGCCGCGCGTACTTATGCGGTCTATAAAATGGCGGCTGGCCGTCCTGCCGCGCATCCCGACGCCGATATCTGTGACGACTACCATCACTGCGCCGCTTACCGTGACATTGCGGTGGAAACCGCATCCGGCAGCGATCTGTCTCGCGTACAGCAGGCCGTACAGGACACCGAGGGAGAAATCCTGACTTATGACGGCGCGCCGATTGCAGCGGTGTTTCACTGTGTCAGCGGACCGCGCACAGAAGCCGCGCGCGACGTATGGGGCGAAGATGTACCCTATCTGCAAAGCGTGGTCAGTCCCGGCGGCACAGCATACAGCAACTATGAAGCGGCCGTCACGGTCTCCGCAACAGAATTCCGGGAGAAAGTGTCGGAAACATTCCCCTCGGCGGACGTATCCGGCCCGCCGAACGACTGGTTCAAAGCATCCGTCCGCTCGGATGCCGGCGGTATCATCACCGTGCAGCTCGGCGGCGTGACCGTGGAAGGGTCAGCCGTACGCGAGTTGTTCGGACTGCAATCGACCAACTTCACCATCACCACCACGGATGACAGCATCACCTTCCATACCATCGGCTACGGCCATGGCGTTGGCCTGTCGCAGTACGGCGCAATGTACATGGCAGAGCAAGGCGCAGATTATACAGAAATTTTAGCGCATTATTATCCGGATACTGTGCTTGGCAATGTATAAACCCTTTCCTCCGCGGTCATACTGATGAAAACGGAGGTAAAAGGATATGAAACAATATCATTCCAAACATACCGCAGTCCTTTCGACCCGCGGCTTCTACACCATTCTGACCGTCTGCGCTCTAATCATCGCGGCATCCGCGTGGGTGCTCTGGTCGGACGCCACCGCGCCCGCGGATGATGAAACACAGGCCAGTCTGCCTATCATCACGCCCGCGGAGACACTGCCCGACCTGACCGAGGACACGCCGGTGCTGTCCGAGGAGAACGGCGAGGCGGACGAGACGACGTCGACGAACGAGACAACGCCGACGGACGAGGGCGAGGAAGCACAGCCCGAGGAAACCGAGGATACTGCCGCTGAAACCGCTGAAACCGCACCCACACCGGTCGAAACCGTGTCCGCACCGGTTTATGTGCGTCCGGTTTCCGGCGCGGTCATCACACCGTTCTCCGGTGATGAACTGCTGTTCCAGCCGACCTTTGGCGACTGGCGCGTGCACACCGGCACGGACTTTGCCGCTGAAGCCGGAGAAACCGTCATGGCCCTGACCGACGGCACAGTGCAGAAGGTCACCCAGGACGGACTGTACGGCACATGTGTCACGCTCTCGCATGACGCCGACCTGACCTCGACCTATTGCGGCGTGGCCGATGTGCGCGTCGTAGAGGGACAGGCTGTTGCCGCAGGCGAAGCGCTCGGCACAGTTGCGGAAACCATCGACGCGGAAGCAGCGCTCGGCCCGCACCTGCATGTAGAGGCCGCCCGGGCCGGCACACCGGTCGATGTGCTCGAACTGCTGGGCGAAAGCGAAGTCGAATAACAAATCCGGTATGAACCGGGCGCGTTTCCCAATCGTCCGGTAACACAAAATGAGAGGCTGCCCCTTTTGAGGGGCAGCCTCAGCACGTCGAGAAACCCTGTCTGTATTTAACGCATAAACCGCGTTTATCAGCAGACTGATCCGGCAGATGCCATAGCGCATCTGCCGAATTTTCGTATATCTACAGCACCAACTGTTTTGAACAAAACAGCCGAAAACAAACACAGCGCAATCCATTTTATGGGCAAGCAATCGCTTTTGCAGAATAGTATTGAAAATAGCGAAAAGCGGTTATTTCGTACGAAATAACCGCTTTTCTTGGTACGCCAGAAGGGATTCGAACCCCCGACCTTTTGGTTCGTAGCCGTTAGGGATTTTTGCACTCCGTGTAAAAAGTGCAAAAAAACTGATGGTTATGAACGAAAAGGCCGGGGGTTTTTTTACGTTCCTGTGCAGCACCCGCAAGCACTGTCGTCTACTGCAAGCAGTATATGTTAGCAGTTTTGTTAGCAGTTGCACACAAGAGTATATGGCTTTTTGTTAGCAGTTTTCTGATTGTTGGATGGGCAAGGGACGCTTTACTGTCGCCCTTTTGCAGTCTTGACCACATGGCGCGGAGCGATGCCCGCGGGCAAAACAAAGGTATTCAGAGGCGTATAACGCGCCGATTTAGCCAATCAGTGGGCGGTAAAACAGGCGCTAAGACTGGGCGGTAATACCGCCCGGTCTTCGTACAATTTTACCGCCCAGCAGCGAGGTTAATTTCCTACAGATCAAAACGAATATTGCCATTTTCCCATCTTGAAAGTTCAGAAAAGCGCAAAAATGAAAAACTGATTACCGCGATCTGTTATGAGTATAGGCGGTAATTCTGCAAGGGGGCAGCCCAAATCGCACAGCCGATGCCGCTCACCGGTCTGGTCGACGAGCGCAAGACATGGTTACCCACATGAGCCCGGCTGCGGCCTGCCAGACAACCTTTTTGTGTGGATGAACCCGCTGCCTGTGGCAGGCAGATGGCAGACCGCGACCATGTTCACTGCCGGCATTCGCCCATTGATGAGCGGTAATCAAGCAATTCACGAACGGGTCGACTTACCGGCATTAATCCATTTATGAACTGCGTTACAGTAATTTGTGCGGGATAGCTTTGCCGGCATTAACCCGATGATAAGCCGCGTCCGAGCATTCTGTAAACAGAACGGTTTTGCCGGCATTCTCCCTATGGCTGGAACGGGGCAGCAAGTCGGTATCCGTTCGTCCTCGCCGCGATCGGGTAAGGAGACAACTGCTCTGTTGCCGGAACAGTCACATAAACTGAAGCCGTTTTTTCATCACCTTTGCAAACTGGCCAATGCAGGAAGTATGGCTGGCCAAAACCGGAAAGGAGACATCACCTGATGAAACAGAACCATGAAGTACGACCGGCTTTCACACTGATAAAGCTGATCGACGCCGTTTCCTATTTCCACATGCAGATGCCGCGCTGGCTGTTTTCCAACCCACAGTACAGCGATTTGTCACTAGAGAGCAAGGTGGCCTACACATTCCTGCTCAACCGCTTTCAGCTGTCCCGCCGCAACGGCTGGGTCAACCGGCACGGCGAGGTTTATGTCATCTACACGCTGGAAAACCTATCGCGGGAGATGCAAGTTTCCTACCGCAAAGCGATCACCTGCTTTAAGGAGCTGGCAGATAAACAGCTGCTGTGGGAGCAGCGGCAGGGCCGCGGGCTGCCGAACCGCATCTTTCTGGCCGAGGTGCAGCCAGATGAAAAAGCATCTTATGCCTATGACTGTGCGCCATTCTGCTCCGCGCCCAGACCTGCAGAAATTGCAGGTCTGGACGAGGAAGAGGAAACGTCTGATGCAGCGGAGCCGGCAGCAGAACCGCCCGCAATGCCGGAAAAGCAGCCAGACACAGACGCGGATGCACCTGCAAGACATGCAAAAATGTCAGTTCTTGATCTGCAAAATCCGCAGGTCTTGACCTGCCAAAACGGCAGTTCAAGAAATGCTGAAGCTGCAGTTCTAGACCTGCAAAAACCGCACACAAGTAAGAAAGAGAAGAGTAAGAAAGAGAAAAGTGATACGGAGAAGAGTACGACGGTCGAACGCGCGCGCGAACGGGCGGAGCTCGACCATCTGATCCGGCGCTGCGAGTTTGACCTGTTTGAACCAGAGGAGCAGGCCGTGCTGCGCGACGCGATCACATGGCTGTACTACTGCGGCGAGCTGACGATCGGTCCGTGTACTTATCCGCAGCTGCAGGTGCGGGAGACGCTTTGGCGTCTGAACTGGGAGGTGCTGGACTGCGCCTTGGCCAAGCTGCGCGAAAACGAAAAGCCCGCGATGCGCAACACGCTGGTTTACACGGCGAAGGTCATTTTCAGCACGATTCTGGAACGGGGCTGCGATACGATGCTTGACCCGGTGGTCAATCAGTACAGGAGAGGAGTGAAATCACGTTCTTCTTGAGCGATCAGCAGAAATATCTGCTTGACGTGCTACATGAAATTGATTTTTTACGCAGGGCGCAAGCTGCTGTGTTATTACAGCGTAAGTTTGGCAGTTCCCCTGCCGCTATCACAGCCATTTTAAGACAACTGAAGATGCTGGGACAAATCAGGAAATATGACAATGTGCTGAGCACAATAGGAGAAAACATCGATATTCTTGTGTTACAGGCTGTTGATGTAGCTCTGGCTGTGTTTGCAAAGGAATGGAACGCTTTTTATGCTTCTTTTGATAGCCGTTCTCAGCTGCGCGGCAAAATAATAGAATTGGAAACTATACCAATTCCAGGAGGGGTAATAAGCAACGAAAAAAACGAGTTGACTTGTTTCGTGGCTATGCAGTATCTGGTTAAGGTACTTATCCCTGTTCCGCTTTTTGGGAGGCAGAAACACTCGCCAGTCAATGCCAGCAGCGCAGTCGGTGCTGAAGTGGACTATGTTATTATCGGCATCGAACGGAGAGGAGAATGCGCTGCAGCCTCGCGTGTTATGGCGTTGGATCAGCAGCGGTGGTACCAACGCGAGGTAAAGGGTTTGGAGGAGGGCGATATGCTGTCTGCAGATATCCTTGCCGTTGGGCCTATCCAAGCTCATTTACCCACTCTTGGATAGCACCTCGCGAAGATGCTGCATCCTCTTCATAACAATCAAAGATGTTGTCGGAGATGATTGCCTCCGGTGCTGTCTCTGTGATAATTTCTACACTGCTGGCCAGTCCGCCGGTACCATGGGAGCAGAAAAGATAGACCTGTTTGCCCGAAAGGTCATTTTGCTCCAGAAAGGTAAGCAGCGCCATGGGTACACCATACCACCAGTTGGGATATCCAAGAAAGACCGTATCGTACTGATCCAGATTCTCAACGTTTTCTTGTAGCGCAGGTCTGGCATTTTCGCCCCGTTCCTGATTGGCTCTGGCCAGACAATCATCCCAGTCACTGGAATAGGGTTCGGTCACGCGAATGGAGAATAAATCCCCGCCAGTCGCTTCCTGTACCCAGCCAGCCAGTGCCTGCACATTTCCGGGAGCAACCACACTGGGTGAGGTGACCGCATCCACATCATCTTCCAGTACAGCATTGTCAGCCCAGGAAAAATAGGCAACAAGGATATTGGAAGACGTTGCTCCATCGGCTTCATTTACTGTGCCGTCCTGCGCAGATTCTTGCTGTAAAAGCTCCCCCGTCTCAGAAGTCTGTTCCTGCATCTGTATGGATTCTTCCGATGGTGTGTTTCCTGCTTTCGGCTCATTTGTCGCATTCCCGCATGCTGTTAGCGAAAACCCAACTGCAGCAGTTAAGAGCATTGCAATCATCTTTTTCATATTGTTTCCTCCTGTGATATACGTTTTGGGGGATAGCAACTGATATTGGTAGATTGTGATTTTATTATAGAATTCCTTATATGAAATGTCTAATACCTATATTTTATTATTTATCATACGAACAAAGCATGGTTTTGGCATATCGTGTCTACATAAAAGAGGGCGTCAAGTCCATCTGACTTGACGCCCTCTTTAACGCATTTGCGCACGCATCATGTTAATTTCTTGAATAAACAAAGAGGTTGCTGGAGAAAAAATCTGATTTTTATTCCATACCAGAACACTTCGCGTGGTTTTCTCTGGCTGTATCGGGATAAATTTAAGATTTGGGCTGCTGCGGACTGCCAATGCACCATCCAAACAAAAGGCGCATCCCATACCCTCTTCCACCAGCAAAACAGCGTTGGAAAGAAGCGTATGGCTTAAAGGAATGTGTAAATTCTTTTCTTCCCTTCCGATCCAGTTGATGATATCCTCCCGAACCTTTTCACGCAATGGCAAAATCAAAGAATACTCCGCAATGTCTTCCGGCGTGATTACCTCTAAACCTGCCAAAGGATGGTCTGTCCGCATCAGTACACCCCATGTTTCCTTTTGCATCAGACGCAGATATTCGTATTTATGCACGTCTATCGGCTCCAATAATAGCCCGACATCCACCAACCCCTTATCCAAACGATCTTTGATATTGTCCGCCATCTCATTATACAAGTGAAACTGGACAAGGGGATATTTATCAGAAAATTGACAAATCAGCTTTGCCATCATGCGGCTTCCAATTGCCTCTGACGCACCAACATTGATAATTCCAGTTACGCTTTCGCTCTTTTCAGCAAACCGCTGTTCCAACCGATCAGCCAACTCAACAATCTCTTCTGCACGCTGTCGAAAAAACAGCCCGTCGTCCGTTAAAGTCAAGCCCTTTTTCCCGCGTAGCATAAGCGTCGTGCCAAGCTCTTTTTCCAGATCCATGAGCTGACGACTAAGAGTAGGTTGTGTCACATGCAGGACATCCGCTGCGCGTGTAATATTTTCTTCCGTAGCCGCAGTCAAAAAATAGCGCAGTGTTCTCAGCTCCATGCCATGTACCTCCTATTTCATATATTATTATATTTACATATATAAGCCAAAAAAGCAACGCAAACTAAACATAAATCACCTTTATGTTTTACTGTTTTTCGTCCCTTGCACTATAATTTCTGCCGCAATCAACAACAGGTATAACGCTTCCTCTTGTTAGAGAAAATGACACACCCGACAAAACATGATTTATCTGGCATTGGGCACTGGAGGAGATGCACTGGTCATCATACAATCCCCATTCTGAAAAATGACATATCAAAACGCCCAGATGTTCTAGCCGCTATCCGTTTTCCGAAGAAGGAGTCGGATAGCAGCGTTTATTTATGCCCAAATGCTTTGATAATAATCACTCAAAATTTCTCAAAGAACTACAGAGAGTCGACCAAAAACCACCAACTGTAGTCGGAATTTTGCTACAATGATTTTGGAAAGGCTGCTTGGCCGGAGCTCGGCATGAGCTGCAACGGCGTCTCCCGGCTATAGAGGACTTAAAGTAAAGATTTTTGTCGCAAACTCTACGCTATGTGAAGCGATTATGCCTCCCTGTAGACCAAAACTGTGGTATGCTTGCAGTAGAAGGAAAAAGCATGGCGTAGAGGAAAGCTACGCAGCCAAAGCGGCTGATGCGTACTGCCGCGTTAGCAAAAAATATTGAACTTTATTTGAACAACGAATCCGACATCTTTGCATTTTGGGCGTATATTGCTATAATAGACCTGCCAACGATCAGAAATCTGCAGCAAGGAGGCGTATAGCAATTTGAGCAGTGCATGGGTGCTGCCACAGGAGGGACAAGATATGAATAGGAATATTGTACAGGATCAGGGCGTGGAGAAGAAAACCTACTCTGTTGTGGAGATCGCAAAGATCCTCGGCATCAGCGAACGAAGCGCTTACTATTTTTGCAGTCATACGACGGATTTCCGCGTGCTGCATCTGGGAAGGCTTGTTCGCATACCCAAAGAATCTTTCGACCAATGGTTTTCCGGTTGCTCCTGATCCACCCGTTCTGTGGAGGCAACTATGGCAACAATTAAAAAAAGAGGTTCCAAGTATGCGGTAATCTATGATTATCGAGACGCACAGGGACAACGGCATCAAAAGTGGGAATCCTTCTCCAACAAGGCGGATGCCGAAAAATTCAAAAGGAAGGTGGAATACAAAAAATCCTGTGATTCTTTGCTGACGCCTTGCTCACAAACCGTGGCGGAGTACCTGATGCAGTGGGTAAACGTTTATGGCAAAGCCAAATGGTCATTTAGTATGTATACCTCCTCTTTGGCTCTGATCCGCAATCATATCATGCCGGAAATTGGGCAGATCCCGCTGCAAAAGCTGCAGCCGATACATATTGAGATGTTATACAACACGCTGCGCGGCAAAAAATGCAGCGGCCCCAAAGGACATGCACCAAGTGGGACGAAAACACCCTGTCTTTCTTCTACGACGATCCGTCATGTCCATACATTGCTGAAAACGGCGTTCAACAAGGCGGTGGACTGGAGATTGATCGAAGAAAGTCCGGTCGTATGCGATGCGCCCAAAAAGAATAAGGCCGAACGCCGGATCTGGACGCCGGAAATGGTGCGGGAGGCTTTGGACGATATGGAGCATCCACTGCTGCATCTCGCAGTGCACTTGGCGTTCATCTGCTCTTTGCGCATTGGCGAAACGGTCGCATTGACTTGGGATGATATTGATTTTGATCAGAAGCTCATTCGCGTGCGGCATACGCTCCAGCGTGTCAGCCGCGAGGCATTGGATTCCGTCCCGGCGGACGGCTTGGTGCAGGTGTTTCCGCCCAGGGTTAAGAAAACCAACACGGTGTTGGTCCTCAAGACACCCAAAACGGCAAACAGCAACCGGTTTGTGTACTTAACTCCGGCGCTTCGACGAGAGCTAATGCTTCGGAAGGCAACGGTGGCAAAGCAAAAAGCGTATGCCGGTGAAGCGTATTCAGACTTCAATCTGGTGTTTGCTCTGGAGGATGGATACCCGGTGGAGCCCAAACTGTGCGAAAAATGGTTCAAGCTATGGCAGCAAAGGACAGAGCTGCATCTTCCGCCGCTGATCTTTCATGAACTCCGACATTCCAGCGCGACCTACAAGCTGCTGGAAAGCGGCGGCGATATCAAGCTGGTGCAGGGCGACATGGGCCATGCTTCAGCTGCGGTGTCGCTTGATACCTATGCGCATATGCAGGATAGCCGGCGGCGGGCGCTGACAGAAAAAATCTCGAAAGAATTTTATGGCGGTTCTTCTGCGGACGACCGGCAGGAACAGCTGCTGCAGCTGCTACAGGAAGACCCTGAAATTAAGAAAAAGGTGCTGGCGGCACTGCTTGCAGAGGATGCACAAAAATCAGGATGTTAGCAGATCCGTTAGCAGGTTGGAAAATACGATACGAAATATGATGATAGGATTTATGAGCAAAAGCGAGGAAAAGTCGTGTTTGCTAACAGGCTGCTAACAAAAAATCGCCGGTTTTCTGTTGGCAGCAAAAATTGAAAACCCTCGAAAAATTAAAAAAACAAGCGATTTCTTACGAAATCGCTTGTTTCCCACAAGAAAAAGTGGTACGCCAGAAGGGATTCGAACCCCCGACCTTTTGGTTCGTAGCCAAACACTCTATCCAGCTGAGCTACTGGCGCAAATTATTGACTTGTGTTTTCTCAACCGAACTTCTGCTCAGTTTCGACTGCCTAAATAGAATACCACAGCAATCGGCTTCTGTCAATCTTTTTTTCAAATTTTCTTTCATTTTTTCTTTCCCTACAGATCGTCCCCTATCTGCCCGCTCTTATCCATTAGAGCCGCCGAAACCCACTTTCGGCGGCTCACATAAATCAGATTGCGCTGCCTATTCTGCCGATATTTTCACCGCATCCCGCTCTTCGTTCTTAATCTCCCAGTGGATGAGAACGGTCAGCGCCGCGCGCAGCAGAATAATCGCACCAACCAAGCCAATCTCCTTAAACTCCCGCACAATTACAGTGCGCAGAATCTCACTGCCCAATTTAAACTCCAACCCGAGCGACAATCCCTTGGCAAGCGTCAGGCGAGTAAGCGGATCGCGGCGCACATAACGCCAGACACCCTGTACGCCGGCAACCACTATCACCCCCACACCAACATATTCAAATAACAGGATGGCCCAGGAAACAACAGACTCGAGCAGATGCTCCGCTATCTGCATAACAGGCTCCACCTCCGCATTGCAATGCTATCATTCCGGCTGCACCGGCAGCGTATCAAAGCCAATCTGCAATTCTTCATCCGTGGGCACATGGTTCGTCATTGTGCCGTTGTGATACGCTTCATAAGCCGACATATCAAAGTAGCCCGTACCGGTTAAACCGAACAGAATGGTCTTGCTCTCGCCCGTCTCCTTGCACTTAATCGCCTCGTCAATCGCGCAGCGAATCGCATGGCTGGACTCCGGCGCGGGCAAAATAGTTTCCTCTTTGGCAAACAATGTCGCGGCCTCGAACACATCGGTCTGCTTGGCAGAAACCGCCTCCATGTAACCGTCGTGGTACAGTTTGGACAGAACCGGGCTCATGCCATGGTAGCGCAGACCGCCCGCATGATTCGCCGCGGGCATAAAGCCGTTGCCCAGCGTATACATACGCGCCAACGGCGTCACATGGCCGGTGTCGCAGAAGTCATACGCATACTTGCCGCGCGTAAAAGACGGGCAGGAGGCCGGCTCGACCGCGATAATGCGCGGATCAGCTTTGCCCAGCAGCTTATCCTGCATAAACGGTGCAATCAGGCCGCCCAGATTGGAGCCGCCGCCCGCACAGCCGATGACAATATCCGGATATTCGTCCAGCATTTCCATCGCCTGCTTACTCTCCAGACCGATAATCGACTGATGCAGCAGCACCTGATTGAGCACGGAACCGAGCACATAGCGATAGCCTTCATGCGTCGTGGCCATCTCAACCGCCTCGGAAATCGCGCAGCCGAGCGAACCGCCCGTGTTCGGATCCTGCGCAAGAATCGCGCGGCCCGCTTCGGTGGTATTGGAAGGCGAGGGCGTTACGTCCGCGCCGAAGGTCTGCATAACCGCCTTGCGGTACGGCTTCTGCTCGTAGGAAACCTTGACCATGTATACTTTGAGGTCCAGTCCGAAGTATGCGCACGCTTCGGACAGCGCCGTGCCCCACTGGCCCGCGCCGGTCTCGGTGGTCAACCCCTTGAGGCCCTGCTCCTTGGCGTAATACGCCTGCGCAATAGCCGAGTTCAGCTTATGGCTGCCCGACGTATTGTTGCCCTCAAACTTATAGTAGATCTTCGCCGGAGTACCGAGCGCCTTTTCCAGATTGTAGGCACGGCACAGGGGCGACGGGCGGTACAGCTTATACATATCCAGAACCGGCTCCGGAATATCGATATAGCGGTCCGTGCTGTCCAACTCCTGATGCGCCAGCTTTTCACAGAAGATAGGATAGAGCGCCTCCTCGGGCAGCGGCTGATGCGTACCGGGATGAAGCAGCGGATCGGGCTGTTCCTTCATATCGGCGCGCAGGTTATACCACTGCTTCGGCATTTGATCTTCGGTTAAATACAATCTGTGCGGAATCTTTGCCATGGTAGGTTCTCTCCTTCTTATATGAAATATGTGAGTCAACAAAACAAAACTCCTGCCCCATGAAATCATGGGACAGGAGTTAATCAACAAACTCTTGCGGTACCACCCAAGTTGACGCAAAACGCGCCCGCTCGCTTTTACATATCCATCAATATGCGCTCCCCGGATAACGGGTGGAGTCCCCGTCGCAGCTACTTGGAATTTATCCCGTTCGCCTTGCCCTGCTAAAGTCCATTCACAAGGTCCTTGCCTGCCGCAATTCCACCATCTGCGGCTCTCTTGGTGGTTCGGATTCCCCGCTACTCGTCTTCGTCATCGGTTTTGCAGTATGGTCACAGTATATTCTCCGCCCATGGATTTGTCAAGCGCTTTTGGAGAATTTTTATATTTTATCACTTTGATATTTTCTTATCATCATAAGTATCTATCCTGCTCCCTTACCTTGCCGCCCCGCTGCTCCTGTGCTATAATCAAACCAGACGAAAATTATCCAAAAAGGAGGCCCGCGCATGCGTAGAATCGACGGCGAAAACGACCTTTTGCTGACCTGTGCGCACATACCGGACGGCATCGCCATCCTGCGGTGCGAGACGTGCGACGATACCGTGCGTCTGCCGGACGAAATCGACGGCGCACCGGTCGTGCAGCTCGGCCCCTACGCGCTCAGCGAGCGTGCGCCCGACCTTGCCGGACAGGAGACCTTCGCGGTCCGTATTGCCTGCGGCGGGCCGGAGCCTGTGCATGACGCGAACGCCGTCCGCGCGGTCACGCTGCCTGCCGCGCTGCAAAGCGTGGGCAGCTATGCGTTTTACAACTGCCGCCGGCTGGAAACCATCACACTGTCGCACACGGTTTCGGACTTTGGCGGCGGTGCGCTGATGAACTGCCGCGCGCTGCGCGAGGTTGTGCTGCAGGCCGAGCCGACCGTTCCCACCTGCCTGCAAAAGCTGCTGGGAGAGCACGCGGGCGAGCTGGATGTGCGCTTTGACGGCGGCGCGTCCGCGCACCTGCTGTTTCCCGCCTACACCGAGGAACTCGAGGACCTCTCCCCCGCGCATATCTTTCAGCGCCGCATCCACGGCGCGGGCTACGGCTACCGCCAGTGCTTTGACGCCGGCGTCCTCAGTTTGCGACAATACGACCTTGCGCTCGCCGGCTTGCTCGAGCGGCACGATTTTGCCGTTGCATCACAGGTTGCGGCGCGGCGGCTGGCTGTACCATATGCCTTGTCTGATACCGCCCGTGACGCCTATCTCGACTGTCTGCGTGCGCACGGCGGCGCGTTGCTGTGCCATTGCGCCGCAACGGGCGAAAGCGCGGCGGTTTCCTTCCTGCTGTCGCTCGGCGTGCTGACTGCCGCCGATGTGGAGGCGGCCTGCGATGCCGCCCGTGAAAAAGAGCAGACCGCGGCGCTGTCCGTGCTGCTGGCCGCGACCGGCAAAACCGCCGCCCGTGGCCGTGCAAAAACCTTTGACCTGTAAAGGAGCTTTTCCATGCCCCAAAGCGAACGCTGGAACGCCCTCGGGCGCGAGATTTTGTTCTCCGCCCGCACCGAATTATATATGAGCCTGCCCTTTCTGGACGCGGCGCTGTCCGCGCTGGCTGTCTCGGGCGGGTTTGACACCGCCACCCTTGCCACCGACGCGCGCAGCCTATACTTTAACGGCGCGTGGCTCGCGCAGCAGCTTGAGCGCGGCCGTCCACGCGTCAACCGCGCCTACTTGCACAGCGTGTTTCACTGTCTGCTGCGCCATCCCGCCAAAACGCGCGGCCGCGACCGCGATTTGTGGGATTTGGCCTGCGATGTAGCGGTGGAAAGCATATTGGACACGCTCGATTACCGTTGCTTACAAGCGGATAAGCCGTCCGTGCGGCGGCAGAACCTGTACCGCAGCCTGCGCACGGAAATGCCTGTACTGACCGCCGAAGCGGTCTACCGACAGTTCCGGCGCGACCGGCTAAACTCCTATGACTGCGCCACACTCGCGCGCGTGTTTGCAGTGGACGAGCACTCACTCTGGCCCGAAGAGGGCGACGACGAGCAGGACAAGCAGTGGCAGCACACCGCCGAGCGCACGCAAACTGCGATGGAAACCGTATTTTCCAATCAGGCGACCGGCGGCGAAGCCGTGCGTGAGCAATTGTCCGTCACCACCCAACACACGACCGACTACCGCGCGTTTCTGCGACGCTTTGCCGCCCTGCGCGAGGAGGTGGCAGTCGACGCGGACTCCTTCGACTACGGCTACTACGCCTACGGCCTGCGGCACTTTGGCAACATGCCGCTCATTGAGCCGCTCGAGACACGTGAGGTGCGCAAAATCGAAGATTTTGTCATCGCGGTCGACACCTCAATGTCCACCTCGGGCGAGCTGGTGCGCAGCTTTCTCACGCGCACCTACGAGCTGTTACAGGACAGCGAGAGCTTTTTCCGACATATCAATCTGCGTATTCTGCAATGCGACGACCAGATTCGCGCGGATAAACGCATTGCAAATGCACGCGACCTTGCCGACTACATGGAGCATTTCGAGCTGATTGGACAGTCCGCGACTGATTTCCGACCGGTATTTGAATATGTTGACCGGCTGGTGAGCGAGGGCGCGTTCCACCACCTGCGCGGGCTGCTTTACTTTACCGACGGACTGGGCATCTACCCCAAAAAGCGACCCAAATATGACGCGGCCTTCGTTATGCTCGAAGGCGGCGCCTACCCCGAAAACGTCCCGCCATGGGCGATCTGCGCCGTGCTGCGCGAGGACGAGATAGGAGAACCACTATGAACATCAAACGAGCCAAAAACGAAATCAAAAACGCGCTGCGCGCCTATCTTACGCGCGACGAATTCGGCGCGTATCGCATCCCGCCCATCCGGCAGCGTCCCATTTTGCTGATGGGCCCGCCGGGCATCGGCAAAACCCAGATTATGGAGCAGATTGCGGACGAGACCGGCGTGGGTCTGGTGTCCTACACGCTGACCCACCACACGCGCCAGTCCGCGCTCGGCCTGCCCTATATCGAGCACGAAAAGTTCGGCGGACAGGAATATACGGTCACCGCCTACACGATGAGCGAGATTATCGCCTCGGTCTACCGCGAGATCGAGCGAACGGGCGTTTCCGAGGGCATCCTGTTCCTCGACGAAATCAACTGCATTTCCGAAACGCTGACCCCCATGATGCTGCAATTTTTACAATGCAAAACCTTTGGCAACCAACAGCTGCCCGTAGGATGGGTGGTTGTTGCCGCAGGCAACCCGCCCGAATACAACAAATCTGTACGCGAATTCGACGTGGTTACGCTCGACCGCGTCAAGCGCATCGACGTGGAAGAAGATTTCGCGGTCTGGAAAGAGTATGCCTACCGCCGCGGCATCCACGGCGCGATTTTGTCCTATCTTGAGATTCGGCGCGACCATTTTTACCGCGTGGAGGCGACCGCGGACGGCCTGCAATTCGTCACCGCGCGCGGCTGGGAGGACCTGTCCGAGCTGATGCAAGTGTACGAAACGCTTGGTCTGTCGGTGGACCGGCAGGTGGTCGAGCAATATTTGCAGCTGCCGCGCGTGGCGAGCGATTTTGCCAACTACCTGCAATTATACGACAAGTACAAGCGTGTTTACCGCGTCGAGGAAATCCTCGACGGCTCGTGGGAGCGCGTGCGCGCCTCCGAGCTTGCCGGCGCGCCGTTTGATGAAAAGCTGGGCGTGCTCGGTCTGCTGCTGTCCCGTCTGGCCGACGCGGCGCGCGAAACCTACCGGCTGGACGGTTTGACCGACGCGCTGCATCAGGACCTCATCCGCATCCGCGAGGGCGAGAAAACGCTCGGGACGCTGCTGGACGAAAAGCGTGATGCACTCTCCCGCCGCCGCGCCGCTGGTTCGACCGACCGTGACGCGCTGTTCATCGCGTCGCGCGAGACCGAACGGCTGGACGCCTTCCGGCAAGGGCTTTCGCTCGAAAAAATCCCGGCGGGCCGCACGCTCGACTACCTGAAGGAAAAGTTTCAGGCGGATGTACAGGCGCGCGCAGACGCGGCGGACAAAACCGACCGCGCGCTTGCCAACGCCTTCGCCTTCCTCGATGAAGCCATCGGCGACAGTCAGGAGATGGTGCTGTTCGCCACCGAGCTGACCGCCAATTATTTTACCTCATGGTTCATCCAGAATTTCGGGTGTGAGGCCTACTTTGCGCACAACAAGCGCCTGCTGTTCGATGACACGCAAAAGCATCTGCTCGAAGAAATCCAGCAGGCCCGTGCCGCCGACCACCCCGAAGTATAAAAATATGCGCCGTCATGCGCATTACACAAGAAGAAGGCCGCTGCAGCGGCCTTCTTCTTATATAGCGGAATACCGCGGCGATAACGCCGCGGTATTCTCATTGAAAAAAAGCAGAAAAGGGAATTAGATAGGTATCAAAAGGAGAGAGAATAGGAAACACGCTTTAGAGCGTGACGCCATCCTTAAAGATAGCGATTTCACGATAGCCGAGCTGCTCGCTCTTGGATTGCCGGCCGCTTGCAACCTGCAGCACCAGATCAAACAGGCGCGCGGCGGCATCCTTGATCGGCTCGCCGTCGGCCACCGGACCGGCATCGAAGTCAATCCAACCGGTCTTTTTCGCGGCCAACTGACTGTTGCTGGCAATCTTGATGGTCGGCGCGGGCGCGCCAAACGGCGTGCCGCGGCCGGTGGTGAACAGCACGATGTGCGCGCCCGCCGCCGTCATGGCCGTCGCCGAAACAAGGTCGTTGCCCGGGCCATACAGCATGTTCAGACCGTGCGCCGTTACCGCGTCGCCATAGCCGATGACATCCACAATCGGGGCCGTGCCGCCCTTCTGCACACAGCCGCAGGACTTATCCTCCAGCGTCGTAATGCCGCCCTTTTTATTACCGGGCGAGGGATTCTCGTATACCGTCTCGTGATGGCTGATAAAATAATCCTTGAAGTTGTTGAGCATGCTGGTCGCCTTATCGAATACCTCACGGCTGACACAGCGACTGAGCAGCATGCCCTCCGCGCCGAACATCTCAGGCACCTCGGTCAGCACGGTTGAACCGCCGCGGGCGATCACCATATCGCTGAACGCGCCGACGGTGGGATTTGCGGTGACGCCGGACAGGCCGTCCGAGCCGCCGCACTTCATGCCGATGACCAAATCACTGACCGGAATCGGCTGGCGGGTGAACTGCGAAGCAAACGCCGCGCACTGCTCCAGCAGCTCGCGTCCGGCTGCAAATTCGTCCTCAACATCCTGACAGGTCAGGAACTTGACGCGGTTCTCATCATAGGGGCCAAGCTCCTCGAGAAACTGGTCATGCTGCAAATTCTCGCAGCCGAGGCTGAGCACCAGCACCGCCGCTGCGTTCGGATGGCGCACGAGCGCCGCCAGCAGCTTACGAGTCTGCGCATGATCCGCGCCGGTCTGGGAACAGCCGTAGGGATGCGTGAAGGTATACAGCCCTTCAATCGAGCCGCCGACCAGATCCTGATTGTCAGCAACCATCTTTTTGGCCACGTCATTGACACAGCCGACGGTCGGGATAATCCAGATCTCGTTGCGGACCGCTGCGCGGCCGTCTCTTCGGCGAAATCCCATAAAGGTCTCCGGCTCGATTGCCGATACCGACGGCACGGCAGGCTCGTAGGTATACGCCTCTTCACCGGACAGATTGGTCTTCATATTATGGGTATGCACCCAAGCGCCGGTTTCTACTGCCGCCGTGGTGTGGCCGATCGGATAGCCGTACTTGACAACCGACGCGCCCTCGGGTATCTGCTCCAGCGCAATCTTGTGGCCCTGCGGAATATCCTCGGCCGCGGTGACGGTCACGCCGCCCGCGGTCAGGGTTTCGCCCTTGCCGACCGGATGCAGCGCAACGGCGACATTATCCCGCTCGTTAATGCGAATGAGTTTTGTCATAACAAGTCCTCCGGCTTACAGGCAGGAGGCAAACGCAGCCTCCGCGCCTTCCGTGCGAATCTTGGTCAGGTCCGCGAGCACCGCAGCCTCAAGACCGTCGATCTTAGTCAAATCTCTGTCCCACATCTGCTCGTTGGTCAGTACCGCGCGCACCAAATCGGCATCGCTGTCATCGCGGTGCACCCAGTAGAACTCGAGCGCCCAGCGGTCGTCCGAGCAGGTGTAGGTATTGCCCTTCGCGCGCTTGCAAACCAGCCCCTTATCGGTCAGCTCCTGCACATCGGTCGAATAAAACGCGATGTAAGCGGCAAGCGACATGGTCAGGCAAACCGGCAGCTTGCCTTGCTTTTCGATGTACTCGAGGAAGCTGGGCATGTTGCGCGCCTTCCACTTAGAGGTGGAGTTGAGCGAAATGCTCATCAGCTCGTGGTCGACAAACGGATTATTAAAGCGGTCCTCCACGGCTGCCGCGAAGTCCTCCAAGTCGTTCTTATCGAGCGGCAAGGTCGGGATAACCTCTTCATGCAGCATCTTGTTCATAAAGCCCTTGATGTGCTCATTGTGCATGCAGTCGCGCACGATATCGAAGCCCGCCAGGTAAGCGCCGAGCACAAAACCGGTGTGCGCGCCGTTGAGGATGCGTACCTTGCGCTTCTTATACGGGGTGACATCCGGTACAACAATGCAGTTGAGGCCCGCCGCTTTGAAAGGCAGCTTGTCTTCCAGCCATGCCGGACCTTCGATGTTCCAGACGCCGAATACCTCGCCCACGTCGATCAACTCGTCGTGGTAGCCATTCTCCTCGTCCATACGGGCCGCCTCGTCCGCGTCTTTGATGCGGCCGGGCACAATGCGGTCCACCAGCGTGGAGCAGAAGGTGCACTCCCCGCAAAAGGCCTTGAAATCCGCTTCCAGTCCCCACTGCTCAATGTACTGACCCACGCACTTCTCCAGTTCCTTAGTCTGGTTGTCCGTGCAGGCATTGACCAGACCGCGCTTGCAGGAATAGCAGCTGCCACAGTTAAAATACGGATTGCAGGTGACGACCATACCGGGCTTTAACCCTTTGTCATTCTCGTCAATCTCGATAATCTCCGCCGAAAACTCGTGACCCGGTACACGAGGATAAGAAACATAAGCGTTTGCGCCGCGATAAGAGCCTAAATCACTGCCGCAAATGCCGCCATACAGCAGCTTGAGCAGCGCTTCGCCCGGTCCCCGGACCGGCATTTCACGCTCAACAATCTCAACCTTGCCCGGCTCCTTGATGCAAATTGCTTTCATCTTTTATTTCCCTCCAGACTTTATTAACACGGGTTTTATCCCGCCAAAACAAATTACAAATCTTGTATATTTACTTGTATACAAGTGTTTCGTACTTTGTATCTTAGTCTCTGAAATCGGGTTTGTCAATTCCCATTTCACGCTTTTCCCAAAAATCGTGAGTTTATCCAATCTTGCTCAATGCAATATGTCTAAAATCACGAACGCCGGCAAGTCTTTCACCTCTTGCAAATTTTCTCCAATCCGATATAATAGATTCAGCGGGGTGATTCACGCCCCCTTCGGAGGTATCAAAATACATGTCAACTGCAAAAACATCCTCAATGCAGTCGCAAGCCTATGAATTTATCAAAAGAAAAATTACCATGTGCGAATATCCGCCAAATCAACTGCTGAGCGAAGCTGTTTTGCAAGCCGAACTTGGTTTTTCCCGCACACCTGTGCGCGAAGCCATCGGCCGCCTCGAGCAGGAGGGTTTGCTCAAGGTATTCCCCAAGCGCGGCATTGTGGTATCAGGCTTTACTATCAGCGACATCAGTATGATTTTCGAGGTTCGCCGTCTGGTGGAACCTTACACGCTGCGCAACTATGGCAATCGTCTCGATATGGATAAAATCGCAGAGTTCTCTCAGATTTTTCACAAGCATGCCAATGC
Source organism: Candidatus Agathobaculum pullicola (assembly GCF_052117205.1). NCBI lineage: Bacteria > Bacillati > Bacillota > Clostridia > Eubacteriales > Butyricicoccaceae > Agathobaculum > Candidatus Agathobaculum pullicola. The sequence continues at coordinate 25,935 of NZ_JBQKJP010000024.1, forward strand.
AGAGGAATTCACAGGTTTCTATGAGCTGGATGACGAGTTCCACTCCGCTTTGGTTTCCGTTTTGCCCAATGAATACTTGCGCGACCTTTATTCCCGCATCCAGACACAAATCATCCGCCTGCGTGTGATGAGCGGCCAGCTCATTGAAAGCCGCCTGCAGCGCACCATGGCGGAGCACGCAGAAATTGCCGATGCCTGTCTGAGCCACAACTGGGACCGCGCTGCGCTGGCTATGGTGCAGCATCTGCATTTTTCCGAGGAATCCTCGCTGGCAACGTTGCTCAAAAGCCACAGCGGCACCAGTATCATCTAACCTCGATTACAGCGTATATTCGGGCATGTCCCGCCCTGTCGAAAGGATTACAAACTATGAATACCGAGAAAAACGCCTCTTATTACAGTCGTTACTGCGGCGCTGCAAAACGCTTTGAACTTGTTGGAGGCGCGGTGTTGCTGATCGCCATTGTCCTCAATCTGGCGACGCACAACAAACTGTTTAGCTTCACGCTGCTATTGGCGGCGTTGGGCGCGCTCCTGCTCATTATCGGCGGCTCCAGTCTGCGCCCGCATAATCTGGTCAAAGCCTTTGCCCAGCAGTGCGCGCGCGAGCCGGGGCGCGAAATCGCGCAAGGCTTGCTTGATGCGATCCAGAGTGATAAAAAGATCCGTTTGGTGCAGCGATCCATCAATGAAGTGGAAACCGCGATAGGCATTTATGCGCAGTCGGAGGACGCCGATCCCGCACTGATCCGCCAACTGCACGAAGCAAAGGACGCGCATATTGCCAAAAAGGCTTTTTAACGCCCACTGACAGACAGAAACGCCCGCTGCGGCCCCAGCCGCAGCGGGCGTTTTGCTATCCTGCGGGTTTATCCGAAGTGCCCCATGGCACCATACATTTCCGGCCGACGGTCGCGGAACACACCCCAACTGCGGCGCAATTGACAAATTTCATCCAAATCAAAGGTATGCGTCAGAATACCGGTTTCCTCCCGTCCTGCCTGCTCAACCAGCGCACCCGTTTCATCGGCAATGAAGGACGAACCATAAAACGTCAGGCTGGAGGATTGGTTCTGGTTATCCGGGGAGGGGGTAACCGTCTCCGTACCGACACGGTTTGCCGCGATAAGCGGCATGATGTTCGCCGCCGCGTGCCCCTGCATACAGCGCCGCCAGTGCGGCATGGAGTCGCAGTCGAGAATCGGCTCGGAACCAATCGCCGTCGGGTAAAACAGCAGCTCCGCCCCTTGCAGCGCCATGCAGCGCGCGGACTCCGGAAACCACTGGTCCCAGCAAATGCCCACACCAATCTTGGCATAAGCCGTATCCCAAACGCGAAAACCCGTGTCACCCGGCGTAAAATAGAACTTTTCCTGATAAAAATGGTCGTCCGGAATGTGGGTCTTGCGATACTGTCCCAGAATGGTGCCGTCCGCATCAATCACCGCCACCGTGTTAAAGGTGGTGTTGCCCACACGCTCATAATAGCTGACCGGCAGCACCACATGAAAATCATGCGCCAGCGTGCGCAGCACACGCACCGCCGGGTTCTCCTCCAGCGTCGTCGCCAAACGATAGTTTTCGTAATTCTTCTCCTGACAGAAATACCAGTTTTCAAACAGCTCGGGCAGCAGAATAATCTGCGCGCCCTGCGCCGCTGCCTCGCGCACTTTTTCCGTCGCGATTTCCAGCCCATAGGTCATCTGAACCGCAGCCACGGTCACTTTGCTCATCGTTTTCTTCTCCTTTATGGTTTATCCGTTTTCGCCTATGCGCGGGGAATCTGCTGTGTGATGCAGTGAATATTGCCCCCGCCAATCAGAATGTCGCGCGCGGGAATCGCCACGACCTGTCGCGTTGGGAACAGGCCCTGCAACACCGTCCGCGCCTTTTCGTCCATCGGGTCTCCGAAGGCGGGCATGACAATCGCTTCGTTTGCAATATAAAAATTCACATAACTCGCCGCAAGCCGCTCACCCGGTGTGCGCGTCGGCTCACCATCGCACAAATCCAATCCCTCGCACTCCTCGGCCGTGATGGTCACGGGTGCGGGCAGCGGCAGCTTGTGCACGCGGATTTTGCGCCCCTTTGCGTCGGTTGCAGCTTCGAGCACAGCCAGACTTGCCGCCGAAAGCGCATACTGCGGATCGGTTTCATCGTCCGTCCACGCAAGCACGACCTCACCGGGCGCGGTAAACGCGCACACGTTGTCCACATGCTCATTGGTCTCGTCGTTATAAATGCCGCGCGGCAGCCAAATAACCTTCTGTACGCCCAGATACTCGCACAATGTGCGCGCAATCTCCTCCTGTGTCAGGTCAGGATTGCGCCCTTCGGACAGCAGACACGCCTCGGTCACAAGCGCGGTGCCCTCCCCGTCGACATGGATAGAACCGCCCTCGCAGATGAAATCCCGCTTGTCATAGCAATCGTTTCCCAGCAGGTCACAGAACTTGCGCGCCACGCGGTTGTCGCGCTCCCAACTCGGATATAAGCCATCGAACGATCCGCCCCAGGCGTTAAAGCCCCAGTCAATGCCGCGGCGCTCACCCTTTCCGTTTATGACAAACGTCGGCCCGATGTCGCGCGCCCATGCGTCGTCCGTTTCCATCACCACCAGCCGCACCCGTTCGGACAACTGCGCGCGCGCATTATCATATTGCCCTTCCGAGCACAGCACGGTCATGTTTTCGCTTGCCGAAATAACCTCGATTACTCGCAAAAACGCCTTTCGCGCAGCATATGCACCATACTGCCACGAGTCCGCCCGTTCGGGCCAAATCATCAGACAGCCCTCGTGCGGCGCAAACTCCGCAGGCATATAAAACCCGTCTTCGGCAGGCGTGGTGTGTAAAATTCTCATACTGTTTCTCTCCGTCTTGTTTTCTCTCTAATAGGGTACAACATTTCGATTGGACTTGCAAGATTTTCCCGAATATGTTACACTAAATATACACACTTTATCCTTTTATCAGGAGGAAATCATGTACAGCTACCCTTATTCCTATACACATACCTATACGTATACTCCGTTTTACTCTGTTATCCTTCCAATTATCGCACTGGTTGTCATCATTGCCGGCGGTCTTTCGTTGTATTTTCTGTTTGTCCGCAAGCCCAACCGTTTTGAAGGCGCCGTCGCAAAGCTGCATGATGCGCTTAATTTCCGAACCTTTTATTCGGAAAAACTCATCCGTGCGCTATACTGCATCACGGTTGTCAGCATCGTGGTTTACAGCGTCGTGCTGCTGTTCTCGCGCTTTTTTACCGCCTTGCTGCTGTTCGTGCTTGGCAATCTGGCTGCCCGCATCGTGTATGAATACGCGCTTTTGCTGCTCGTTCTGTGCCGTAACACACAGGAAATCAACCGCAAGATGGGGCCGCTCCCCGCAGAACAGCCGGTTCCGCCCGCACCGGGCGCAGGCCCGACTGCCACTGCTGCGCAGCAGCCTCCCGTTCCTCCGGTCAATCCGCAGCCGCCCTGCCCTCCGCAGACGGACGCTCCGGTACCGCCGCAGCCTTCTGAGCAGCCGCCCATCCCTCCGCAGGACGGTCAGCAGCCATAACACAAGTCCATACCCCACTGGGATTTTTTCACAGCGGCACGCAGAATGTTCGTTAACTTCTGCGTGCCGCTGTGTTATAATAGAGGCGAACATCGACCGGTCGCGTGATCGGCCAAAGAGGGGGATTTTTTATGCAGTCAAAGCAAGCATCGGCCGCCCACATCCATCCACAGAGCGGTTGGGAGCCGCCGCTCACCGGGCAGGCGCGCCGTCTGTTCCTCATCGTGCTGGCTTCAGTCATCATGGCGGTCAACATCAAGAGTTTTGTCGATGCCGGCGGCTTGTTCCCCGGCGGATTTAACGGCCTGACCCTGCTCATCCAACGCAGCGCACAACAGTTTGCAGGCATCGCATTGCCATTTACCGCGATCAACCTATTGCTCAACGCCATTCCGGCTGTCATCAGCTTCCGACTCATCGGCAAACGGTTCACCCTTTATTCCTGCCTGATGATTGCGCTCACCAGTGTGCTGACCGATATCATCCCCTCCATGCCGCTGACCAATGACGTTCTGCTCGTCTGCATCTTCGGCGGCATCATCAACGGGTTTTCTATCAGCCTGTGTCTGCTCGGCCGCGCCACCAGCGGCGGCACGGACTTCATTGCGGTTGCCCTCAGCGAGCGGCTGAACGTGGACGCATGGAACTATATTTTTATCGGCAACTGCCTGATGCTTGCGGTTGCGGGCGTACTGTTCGGCTGGGACAAAGCGCTGTATTCTATCATCTTCCAATTCGCCTCGACGCAGATCGTACACATGCTCGACCAGCGTTTTAAACGCAACACGCTTTTCATCATCTCTAACCGTGCACCGGAAATTTACGAGCACATCAAGGACACCACCCACCACGGTGCGACGCTGTTTCACGGCACCGGCCTGTACAACGGTGAGGAGCGCGACCTGATTTACTCGGTCATCGCCAGCGATCAGGTAAAAGAAATCACGCATGCCGCGCGTGAAATCGACCCGCATGCTTTCATCAACATTCTAAAAACCGATCAGGTGGCGGGCAACTTCTACCGCCGCCCACATGACTAACCGTAAACAGCAAAGCCGTTTCGCTCCCAGAGAAGGAGCGAAACGGCTTTTTTTCATTGATTTTAGTTGCTTTCACAGCGGCTCAGCAGTTTTTCCCACTGCTCGTCGACATACTGCTGCGCGGCTTCGAGCGTCCACTCGTTACCGGGCTTAAAGCAGTGCTTAAAGCGGCCCTGTAATTTCATAAACTCGGTCACAGGCAGCTTGTTTTTCGGCATGTAACTCAGATGCCATTTGCCCTCAATGACCTCATACAGCGGCCAGACGCAGGTTTCGACCGCCATCTTACAGATTTCGGGCAGCATCTCAGGCGAATACTGCCAGCCACGCGGGCAGGGCGCCATAACATTGACAAACGCCGCCCCTTCCGTATAAATCGCACGATGCGCCTTCTCGTGAAAGTCCTTGAAGTTGCCGAGGAAGGTGGTCTGCGCAACATACGGGATGTTGTGGGCGACCATAATCTCGGTCAAATCCTTCTTGTTCTGCTTTTTGCCGACCGACACCTGCCCCGTCGGGGTGGTTGTCGCGCTGGCAAAGCGCGGCGTGGACGACGAACGCTGAATACCGGTGTTCATGTAGGCCTCGTTATCATAGCAGAAATAGACCATATCGTGCCCGCGCTCCATCGCGCCGGAGAGCGACTGAAAACCGATGTCATAGGTGCCGCCGTCGCCGCCGATGGCGAGAAATTTATAGGTACCGTCCAGCTTTCCCTTGCGCTTGAGCACATTGTACGCCGCCTCGACACCACCGCAGGTCGCGGCCGCGTTCTCAAATGCGGAGTGGATGTAGGAATCCTCCCATGCGGTGTAGGGATACAGGAAAGAAGAAACCTCAAGGCACGAGGTCGCGTTGCAAACAACCGCTTTATCGCCCTCATCGAGCGCACGCAGCATGCCGCGGCACACCAGCCCCGCGCCGCAGCCCGCACACAGGCGGTGACCGCCGACAAAACGCTCCGGCTTGGAAAGTTCTTTCTTATGATTGTACGCCATGTCAGAGCACCTCCGTTTCGCTGCTGCGCTGGCCCATATGGATGTATTTTGGCCCCTTGCCGCCGTTTTCCGTCAGCAGGAACAGGTGGTCATATACCCGCGCGATATCCTCGGTTGCCACATCGCGTCCGCCCAGACCATACACCACGTCAATCAGCACAGGGCGCTTCTCCAAATCATAGCACGCGGCGCAGGTTTCGGCGTAAATCGGGCCGCCACAGGCGGAAAAACCCTCACTCTTATCCATGACGGCGACCGCCTTGACGTGGCTGAGCGCCTGCGCCAGTTCCTCCGCCGGGAAGGGACGGAACACACGAATCTTGATCAGACCCACCTTGCGGCCCGCCGCGCGCAGCTGGTCGATGCAGGCCTTGGCCGTGCCCGCGGTCGATCCAATCAGCACGAGCGCGACTTCCGCGTCCTCCATCCGGTATTCTTCAAAAAAGCCGTATTTGCGGCCAAAAGTCTTTTCAAAGTCCGCCGCGACCTCCAAAACCGCCCGCTTGGCGTTCTTCATCGCCTCGGCCTGCTGCACTTTATGCTCCATGTAATAGGGCGAAACGTCATACGGACCGACGGCCAGCGGCGTCTCCCGACCCATGAGCGCATGCTCAGGATGGTACTCCCCGACAAACGCCTTAACCGCTTCGTCCTCCTCGAGCAGAATGTTCTCGACCGCATGCGAGGTGATAAAGCCATCCTGACAGACCATAATCGGCAGGCGAACGTCAGGCGTCTCGGAAATGCGCATCGCCTGCAAGTAGTTGTCGTAGGCCTCCTGATTATTCTCGGCGTACAGCTGGATCCAGCCCGCGTCACGCGTGCCCATCGAATCCGAATGATCGTTGTTGATGTTGATGGGGCCGGTCAGCGCGCGGTTAACGCATGCAAGCGTAATCGGCAGGCGAGAGGATGCAGCCACATACAGCAGCTCATACATATAGGCAAGGCCGCAGGAGGAAGTCGCGGTGACCGCGCGCACGCCTGCCGCCGACGCGCCGATACAGGTGGACATGGACGAATGTTCGGACTCTACCGTCACATATTCGGTATCCACCTTGCCGTCCGCGACATATTGCGCGAAATACTGCGGAATTTCAGTCGAGGGCGTGATGGGGAACGCGGCGAATACGTCCGGATTGATTTGCCGCATGGCATAGGCCACCGCCTCGTTGCCCGAAAGCCGGTCTCGAATGCTCATCACTTTTCCTCCTTTACAAAGTCGATTGCACCAAAGGGGCACACCTTCCAGCAGATGCCGCAGCCCTTGCAGTGGTCAAAATCAAAGTCCGCGCGCTTACCCTCGCAAACCGGAATGGAGGAATCCGGGCAGAACGGCGCGCAAAGCAGACACTGCTTGCATTTTTCCTCATACCAGACCGGGATATTGGCGCGCCACTCGCCGGTCATGGTCAGGCGGGCGGTGCCGCCCTCGTAAATCTCGCCGCCCGGGGTCAAATCCTGCCACGGCGACTGTTCGTTGATATCCTTCGCACACTTTGCCATTATCCGCGTACCTCCTTGAGAGACTGGGTCAAACACTCCATATTGCCTGCGATGACCTGCGGCTTGGTTGCAAATTTATGCCGGAAGGAAATCTCCATATCGGACTGGAACCGCCACGGGTCAAGCACGCCGCTGACCTTGACAATCGCGGCCAGCATGGGCGTATTGGGGAAATACTTGCCGAGCGTGCGCTCGGAAATCGCGCGCGCGTCAATGGTATAGACGCGGCCCTCATAGCCGCGCAGCAGCGGACGAACCTCGTCGGGCGACTTATGGGTATTGATGACGATGGCCCCCTTGGGATTTAAGCCGTGCGTCACATCGACCGCCTGCAAAAGCGTTTCGTCCACGACCACAACATAGTCCGGCTCATATATATTGGAGTGGATCGTACACCGCTCGTCCGAAATGCGGTTATAGGCCGTAATCGGCGCGCCCATGCGCTCCGGGCCGTATTCTGGAAAGCCCTGCACATATTTGCCCGATGCAAACGCCGCGTCCGCCAGCAACAGGCAGGCGGTCTTGGCGCCCTGTCCGCCGCGGCCGTGCCAGCGAATTTCCACCATGTTTTTCATGCTGTTTCCTCCTCATATGTCCTTTGTCCCGTCCCTCCAAGCGCCGGGCGTTGCGCGGGTGAAAACAAAAAGGCTTTCGTCCCCGTAAAGGGACGAAAGCCTATACAAACTTACGTGTAACCACCCGTTACTGCATACCATCATACGCGCTTCCTGTAACGGGGAAAACCGTCAGCACCTACTCTCCCGCGGGGTTTCGGGCTGCAACTCCGGAGTGATATTCAGTATCGTCCTACTGGCGCCGGGCTTACACCATGCCCCGGCTCGCTGCGGCGTTGGGATGCGATCCTACTGTCTCCCTCATTATCTTTGCCTGTTTTCTATAACTGCACTTTATTATAATAAAGGGGCAGAACAATGTCAATTGTCATTTCGCACAAAAACAGATGTTTCTCCTGCACGGACACATCAAGCCTTTCCCGAAATCAGCCACGGCGCAGGCTCAGTGACAAAGGTATGCTTGCTGCTCAGCTTGGACACTGCAATCTGGATGACCTCGGTCTCTCCGATGCCATAGCGCGCAAACAAATCCGGGATGGACGCAGCACAGCGGAAGTCCAGCGTATAGATGACAAACTCCATGTGCGGGTTGATGCGCAGCAGACATTCGATCTCCTGCTCCATGCTCGCGGATGCCACCAGCATAGCAAGGCTCGGCACCGGCAGGTTCTTCATTGTCTCGTCATCCACATGGTCGATAATCCGGATGTTGTTCAGCCCGAACTGCTCGATGTTTTCCTCCATCGTGCGGCGATCGTTCTGGTTGTACTCAACCGCAATAACTGTGCCCTCCCCCGCGATGATCGCGGACTCGACCGCAATCGACTCACCCGAAATGATGCACACGGTATCGTCGTTTGCGATGTGCATTTTGTTGAGAATGACCGCGCGAATCTCGCTGCCGACATAGTGAATCGACCCGCGCGAAAAGCTCGAGTTGCGCATGCCGATCTTGTAGGTCGAGCGCGCGTTCGGATTGAGAATCAGCATTGCCGCCGAAGCATTGATGCCACGGTTAATCATGTCGCGCAATTTGTTATGCTGAATCGGGCCGGAGGGGTCGGAGCCGGTATTATACCATACGTCGCACTCCCCCAGTCCCGCATCCCACATGCGGTAGAAGATATCCGCATGACCGGCCTCGGTGAACACAAGCACCGCATCATTGGACTCCACGGTCGGGATCAGATTTTTGTTCTTGCGGGTAATATCGAGAATTTTGACCTTTTCCAAATCGACCTGCGTGTTTTCCGAAAAATATTGCAGCCACGCGAGGATCTGCGTATTGTTGAACATCTGCTTATCCATTGCGCTCACTCCTTTTTTCTGTATGATTTATTATAGCACAGCGGCAAAGCAAATGAAAAGCCCTACGCTGGTGTTTTTATCCGCGACCGCGCCCCCCGCTGTTGCCAAAAAACGCGGGACATGCTAAAATAGTAAGACAATATCCGAAACCATGAAAGGAGACCGCCCCCGTGAAAATACAGGAAAGCGCGGAAAACTATCTGGAAGCAATTCTCGTGCTGACGCAGCGCAACGGGCAGGTGCGGTCGATCGACGTGGCCCACTACACCGGTTTTTCCAAGCCAAGCATCAGCCGCGCGGTCGGCCTGCTGCGGGACAACGGCTATGTTTCCATCGACCAGAACGGTTTGCTCGGCCTGACGGAATCCGGTCTGCGCATCGCCGAAAACATTTACGAACGCCACACCGTCTTGACCCAGCTGCTGACCATGCTGGGCGTTTCACCCGAAACCGCAGCCGAGGATGCCTGCCGCATTGAGCATGTCATCAGCGCGGAAACCTTTGAAAAGCTCAAAGAACACGCGCGTCGGCATAGCGGAGACGCCGCACAGTAACCCAAGTGCCCAAAGGCCGGCCGGTCAAGGCCGGCCTTTCGCATACGCGCAAGGAGGGAAACCCATGCCGCAAACCATTGAAACGCTGCCCAACGGGCTGAACCTATGGCAGGATGACCGCTTTTTCAAGCTCGGGCAGGACAGCGTGCTGCTCTCTTGGTTCGCCAAGCCGCGCCGGAATGCCAAGGTGCTCGACCTCGGCTGCGGCACGGGCGCACTCGCGCTGCTCATTTACCGCCCCGACCTGCGCATCACGGGGCTGGAATTACAGGAGGAACCGCTTGCGCTGTTCCGCCGCTCGATTGCGGATAACGACGTGGACGTTACCGCCGTGCAGGGCGATCTGCGCGCCATCCGGACGATTTTCCCGCATGGCAGCATGGATTATGTCATCTGCAACCCGCCCTATTTCGGCCGCACAGCGGGCAAAAGCGCCCCCTCCCCCGAAAAACGCACCGCCCGTCAGGACGGCAGCTGCACGGTGGAGGATGTCGCGGTCGCCACGTCTTTTGTGCTGCACACGGGGGGCAAAGCCGCCTTTGTGTTCCGTCCGGAACGGATGTGGGTGCTGCTCGAAGCGCTCGACCGCGTGCGGCTCGTTCCCAAGCGGCTGCGGTTTGTGCACCAGAACGCAGCTGCCGCACCCAGCGCCGTGCTGGTCGAGTGCCGTAAGGGCGGCAGCGCGGAGGGGCTGAGCGTCGAACCGCCGCTGCTGGTCGAAAGCGAGGAATATCAAAAAATATACGGAAAATAATTTATTGAGGAAATATTACAATGAGTGAAGCTACATTATATCTGGTCGCCACACCCATCGGCAACCTCAGCGATTTGTCGCCCCGCGCGCGAGAAATACTCTCTTCGGTGGATTTCATTGCGGCCGAGGACACGCGCGTCACCCAAAAGCTGCTGACCGCCTGTTCGCTGCCCAAAAAGCCGCTGATTTCCTACTACGAGCACAACCGACGCGCGCGCGGCGAGGAAGTGCTCGCCAAACTGCTGGCGGGAGAAAGCTGCGCGCTCGTGACTGACGCGGGCACGCCCGCCGTCTCCGACCCGGGCGAGGATTTGGTCGCGCTGTGCGCGGCGCACGATGTGCCGGTCATCCCGATTCCGGGCTGCTGCGCGGCCGTGTGCGCGCTGGCGGCCTCCGGCCTGCCGACCGGCCGCTGGTGCTTTGAAGGCTTTCTGTCGGTAAACAAAAAGGCGCGGCGCGAGCATCTGGACGCGCTCACAGGCGAGAAACGCACGATGATTTTCTATGAGGCCCCCCACAAGCTGTGTGCTACGCTACGCGATCTGGCGGAAGCCTTCGGCGGTGAACGCCGTATCTCGCTCTCGCGCGAGTTGACCAAGCTGCACGAGGAGACCCTGCGTTTTACGCTGTCCGAAGCCGTGCAGTATTTTGACCAGACCCCGCCGCGCGGCGAATTTGTGCTGATTGTCGAGGGCGCAGCCGATCTGCCGGACACGCCCGAGGATGCAGACGCGCGCCTGCAAGCCGCTGCGGAGGAGGTACGCCGCCGCGTCGCGCGGGGCGAGACACAAAAGGACGCGGTCAAGGCGGTATCCGCCGAGGCAGGCGTCAAGAAAAATGCTCTGTACCGTCTTGTGCTGGAGCAGGAGGAGCAGGAAGGCGAAAACAGCTGACGCTCTGCTGCGTCGCCAAAAGACACAACATTATTGGGAGAACTCCTCTATCCCTTTTGTCTTTGTTCACACAACGGACAAACTTCCCCCGTATACTTTGCTATATATCAACACAGAGGTGGGATATGATGTCTACGATTTTGATTGCCGATGACGAGGCGCGTATTCGCCGTCTGGTCAGCGACTTTTTGAAACGCGACGGCCACAGCATCGTGGAAGCCGCTGACGGGCGCGAGGCCCTGCAAATACTGGAAAACCGGCATCCCAGTCTGGATCTGGCGATTTTGGACGTGATGATGCCCGGCATGGACGGCTTTGAAGTCCTGCGTGAGCTGCGCGCACAGGAGCGCGGAGACGCACATCTGCCCGTCATGCTGCTGACCGCCCGCGCAGAGGATGCAGACCAAGTGCGCGGATTGGAGGACGGCGCGGACGATTACGTCACCAAGCCGTTTTCCCCCATTGTGCTGGCCGCACGTGTGCGCACCCTGCTCAAGCGCGAGGGCCGCACCGCCGCGCCGGTCGAGCAGTTCGGCGAACTGTCTATCAATGAACTGCGCCGCGAGGTGCTGGTCGATAATGTTCCGGTCGACCTGACCCCCAAAGAGTATGAGTTGCTGGTCTATTTCAAAAATAACCGCGCCATTGCCCTGTCGCGTGAGAGTATTCTCAACGCCGTATGGGGATATGACTATTTCGGTGACCTGCGCACGGTCGACACCCATGTCAAAAAGCTGCGTGCCAAGTTGGGTGACTGCGGCTCGATGATTTCTACTGTCCGTGGCTATGGATACCGCTTTGAGGGATAAAGATGATACACGGTTCGATCCGCTTCAAATTTTTTGCCGCGATCAGTGCGGTTGCACTGGTCTTTATCGGCATGCTGCTGCTGCTCAACCTGTTCTTCTATGAGGATTACTATATGATGACGCGGCGCAATGAATTGCGCGACGCGTATCATAATATCCGCAGCAGCTATACCGGCAGTGTAGACGACATTGCCACCGTGCTGGATAACTATGAAAGCCGCAGCGTGATTCGTCTCTCCATCGTCGCGGCTGACGGCACTGTGCGATATTCCTCCTTCTTCTCGCCGGGCAACGGCCAGCAGGCCGGCGGCGAATCCGCCTTACAGGGCACTTTCCAATTGCCGGATTTTGATTTGTTCGACCAGCAGCGACGCGGCTATGCCATCCTGCAATCCATCGCCCAAAGCGTCAATCTGGATGCACTTGTCAAGCATAACTATCAGTTTTTAAATGTCTCCCTGTGGGATGGTGACCAGTATCTGTGCCTTGCCGGTACACTGGACAGTCGGGGCGAAAACTGCCTGTTTGCCTATACGCCCTATGCCTATATTGAACAGAACTCCTCGCTCAATCTGGTATTTCTGCTGATTGCAGGCGGGTGCGCGCTGCTTATCTGTCTGGTTTGCGGCTATTTTATCTCACGCCAGTTTACGCGCCCGCTGATTGACATGGCAGGCGTCGCTGACCGCATGAGTGAGCTGGACTTTTCCACCAAATGCCAGTCGGGCGGCAGCGACGAAATCGGTCACCTCGGGCAATCGCTCAATCGCTTGTCCGCCTATCTGGAGCAAACCATCGGAGAGCTTAAGCGGTCCAACGATCAACTTGCGCAGGAAATTGAAAAGAAAGAGCGCATTGACAGCATGCGACGTGAATTTATCGTCAATGTGTCGCATGAACTGAAAACACCTATTGCATTGATTCAAGGCTATGCAGAGGGACTGACCGCCGGGGTGGCGGATGACCCGGAGGACCGAAAGTTTTATTGCGATACCATTGCGGATGAGGCCGACCGCATGAACAAGCTGGTCATGCAGCTGCTGAACCTGTCCAAGCTGGAACTGGGCGCAGAGCAAACCTTCTACGAGGACATTGATCTTCATGAGCTTTGCGCGGAAGCCGTCCAAAAGACGAAAGTACTCTGCGAGAGCCGCGGCTTGACTGTGCATTTCGCGGACACCTGTGTCACGGTTCGCACGGATGGAGACCTATTAGAGCAGGTGCTGATGAATTACCTTTCCAATGCAATCCGTTACACGGTGGACGGCGGGCATATCGAAATTTCGGCAACGCGCACGGATGCCGGCATACGGCTGTCTGTCTTTAATGAAGGAGAGGGCCTACCGGAAGAAGAACTCCCGAAAATTTGGGAGAAGTTCTATCGCACCGACCGCGCCCGCACCCGTGAAGCAGGCGGCACCGGCATAGGCCTGTCTTTGGTACACGCTATTGCCGACACACTTCACGGCTCCTGCGGCGCTGAAAATGTGCCGGGCGGCATTTCCTTCTGGTTTGTGCTTCCAACCACACCGGAAAACAAGGATTCCCTCAGCGACACAGAATAATTTTTCTTATTTTTTCATTTTTGTAGGTTTGTCAAACATATTGGACAGAGAACTCTAAGGGAGAAAACCAACCTAGAGGCCTCATGGGAAAGTTGTTGGAGTGGCGATTATGGATAGCGAGCTGCT
>NZ_JBQKJP010000025.1:0-38412 GCF_052117205.1 Candidatus Agathobaculum pullicola
CTACACCGTGGTGATTAAACCTAATATAACTGACTAATTTCGGCCGCTGCTTAAACCGCACAGCGGCCGCTGGACCACCGCACCAACGGCCGCTGTGTGCCGCAGAATGCAATATACAAATTACGAATTTAACAAATTTATTAAAAGATTAAATTTTTATCTATATAACAGCAAAAAACAGCAACTAAAATATTTGGCGGTATGGGAAAAGCAGAAGCGAGGGGCAATTCATTACCATGTGATATTTTTTGATTTTCCATATATTAAACACGAGATTTTGCAAAAGGTTTGGGGGCATGGCTTCATAAAGATCAACAAGGTCGATGTAGATAGTAAAGATAACAGAGGAAGATATGTCAGTAAATATTTTTCAAAGAACATTGACGAAAGAGATTATAAGCAGAAAGCCTTTTTTAAGTCACAGAATTTGAAAATGCCCCAAATTGATTATTTGAAAGTAGAAGGCTGTTTGGACTTTTCTAATGACAATGTGGTGTTTACCAAAACATATTCCTGGAAATCCCCGGAGTTTAATCCGTGGGATTTGGAGAATTACCTATCGTTTACAGAAAGCACTGTACGATACACCAAAATTAGAAAGGAAATCGGTTCTTATGACGATAACCAAAAATGAATTGATGGCACTTGGATTTGGTATCAGTCAATCTTCTGATATTATCCGTAAGGCTAAAAGACTAATGGTAAACAAAGGATTTGCCTATTATGACAACAAACGTCTGGGACGGGTTCCGGTAGAAGCCGTTGAAGAAATCCTAGGATTAAAAATAACACCACCGAAAGAGGTGGTGTGAATGCCTAAAATTTCAAATGTCTATCAGGATAAGAAAAGCGGAAAGTGGTATTTTGTAGCGAATTTAGGGTATGACGAAAAAGGAAACCGGATTCGCCATTGGCAGAGAGGATTCAGTACGCAAAAGGAAGCCAAAGCCGCTTATGATGAGTATATGAACAATTACTCTAAAACAGCAGTCAAAACCAATAGCACCATGAGTTATAGAGAATTTTATGAAACATACTTTGAACCGGATTATAAGCGTTCTGTTGGAAAATCCACTTTTGAAAATCGCAAGTCTACTATGAGATTGCATTTCACATTCTTTTATAAAACAAAATTAAGAGATATTAACGCTGTTATGCTGAAAAAATGGCAAAATAAATTGTCCGAAAAATATTCCAACTCTTATATCAGGAATATATACGGCATTTTTCAAATGAGTTTGGATTTGGCTGTAAAACTTGGATTGCTTCAAGTAAATGTTGCGAAGCAGGTTGGAAATGTAAAAAAAGTTTCACAAAAAATTGATTTTTGGACTTTCGAGGAATTTCAAAAAGTAATCGCAATGATTGACAAATCAGATTATTACCAGCATTTTTCTTTTATATTCCTTTGGCTTATGTTTATGACTGGTTTGCGGATAGGAGAAGCGCAGGCATTGTTATTGGAAAAAGATATTAACTTTACAGAGAAAACCTTGTCCGTCAGCAAATCCATGTACTATAAAAATGCGAATGAGTTTTACATCAAAGAACCAAAAACAAAAGCTGGAAATCGGGTGATTGCGTTAGATGATACAACGATTCAATATTTATTGGAATGGCAGGAGGTGCAGCGGAAAAATGTCCCTTCAAAATATGTCTTATCGTATAACGGACTGCCCACTAATAAAAGTACTGCAAGGCATATTTTGGAACGACATTCTAAGCTTGCGGGAGTTCACAGGATAAAAATTCACGCATTAAGGCACAGTCACGCCAGCCTTTTAATATCTCTTGGTGAAAACGCTTTGGTTGTACGTGACAGGCTCGGACATGAGGACATAGAAACCACATTAGGCACTTATGGGCATTTATATCCAAATACAAACAGAGAGGTCGCAGACAGGCTCTCAGGCTTACTTACAGAGAATACAAAATAGAAATGGGGTAAATTTATGGCTACATACGTTATGAGTGATATTCATGGAAATTACGAGAAATACCAACAGGCATTAAAGGCAATCAAATTGCAGGAAAATGATACTTTGTATGTACTTGGCGATGTGGTTGACAGAGGGACAGGCTCTTGTAAAATCCTTTTTGATATGATGTGCCACTTTAATATCATTCCCCTGCTTGGCAATCATGAATTCATGGCTCTGTCTGTATTGTCCAAATTGGTGGAAGAAATAACAGAAGATACGCTTGACAGTTTTAATCAGGACTTTGTGACAGGTATGCTCACATGGTTTGAAAACGGGGGACAAAGCACATTAGAGGAATTTAAAACGCTCTCACCAGAAGATAGACAAACAATATTAGAATATTTGGAAGAATTTGAACTCTATGAAGAAATTGCAATCAACGGTCAGGATTACATTCTGGTTCATGCAGGATTAGATAATTTTAAGAAAACAAAGAGATTAAGTGATTATCAACTGTATGAAATAATATGGGCAGAAACCAACTATGATAAAGTGTATTTTGAAGATAAAATTTTGATTACAGGACATACACCCGTACAGCTTCTATCCAATGGAAGAAATGAAAAAATCCTCAAAATGAACAACCACATCGCAATCGACTGTGGTTGTGGATTTAACGGAAAATTAGGGGTGTTATGTCTTGATACTATGGAAGAAATGTACTTTTAAAGAATTTGATTTACTATCAAAGAATATGTGTTGGTTGCAAAATGGTTGCTACATATAAGGAAATCCCCTTGAAAGCCTTATAAAATCAGGCTTTCAAGGGGACTATACGTTACTCCCACTCGCTCCCTGTAAATCAATCTTAAACGCATTTGTTTATGAGATTTAGCAGAGAGTATCTACATTATTTGTATTATCGGTAAAGCATACGCTATCCGATTTTTTGTTGCCATTCTGTTGCCACGGAAGTTATTTAAGAATCAGATTTCGGTCACTAAAAGGACAGTTAATCTCTGATATATGCATCTTGCAATTTCTTAAATGTTGACGATTTTATTAAGTACAAATCACCTCGGCTACGTGTCATAGCAACGTACAATTTATTTAGTGTAGAAATGGATATTTTTTTGATCGAAAACTTATCTTCAGCAAGTTTCTCGAAATCTTTTGTTAGAATTACGCAAGCACAATCCACGGTATCACCTTTGGCGTATGACCAATTTAAGGCTGGGAATGAATATCTTGTAGCCTCGCTATAAACCAGTTTAGTAATCTGATCATTGTTCAAAATATCGTTAGCAATATTATCAGCCCATATTACTTGCCCCTCGTGGTCGCCGGTTGACGTAATATCAATCTCCAGTTTTTTGCTTACGTAATTGCATACATCTACAGAACATCGCCTGGATTTTGACAAAGTAGTTGTGTCTACTTCAAACCCAGCTTTCATCACGCATTCTACAAAATCATCGTATGAGACATCGCCCTTTGGAGTTTTGAATGGTTTCCCCGTGTTGTTTCGGGCAGAAACAGAGTGCTGATAATAATCACCAACAAGCAATATATTATCTAAATGCTTTGCAAGCTTTATGATTAGCTCATAATCAAATTCTCTGAAGTCTTGAAACTCATCAATCAAAACATAATCGTAGAACATATTCAAGCGTGCTGCGGCTCGCTTGATAAGAGAATCTCGCCTTTCTTTTACTTGAAGCGCAAGCTCCGACAAGGTGGCGCAATAGTATTGACGTTTCTTCGTCACATAATGAGTAAGCTTATCCTTTTTTCTATATAAAGGATTATAGACCATCTCACCATTTTTATTTTTTATTCTCTGTGGCGGGGGATCGGTTAAACAAATACCGCTACTCGTAAAACGAGGTGCAGAAAAATGATTAGCGATACTCGGTTCATAAGGAAGAATAAAATTGTGGTACACGAACGCATCAAAGGTCATTACCGTCGTCAACTCCGGTACACATCCATGTGCATCGCATAATTCTTTTTGAATGTTGTGAATATTCTCGTGGGTATATGCAAGTATCAAATTTTTCTTGGTCGGGTCTATCTCATGGCAGATATGATAGGTTTTTCCCGCACCCGCAACGGCAAGGATTACTCTCTTAGCCATTTGATTGCATCCTTTATGTATTGGGGCACTTCAAATGTTGTCCCAGAGAGAAGCATCTTATATGCTGTCTCAACTTTGTTGTTTAGCATTTTTCCCAGAACTTGTCCGTAGTCTTTTTTATGGAATAAATAATCCGCTCCTGCCTGAACTTCTATCATCCCATCAAGTACCGTTTTGTTTAGATTATACAGACATGCTTCCCACGTCCAATCGTCCGTTGTTGTGCCTAAAAAGATGTGTTGCAATGTAGTAGTTTTATTGAACACCGTTGCCTCGTCTATCCTGTTCTGCTTACCATCATTATCTGTAATTACGCAAATTTTCTTGCTTGTTTTTTCGGCAATCTCAAGATAATTCTTATAAGAAATACCATTACAAGAGATCACAGAGATACCATCTTCTTCGATTGTTTTACCAGTAATCTGTTTGTAAAAATGCGGCAACAGCAAAAATTCGGTAGCACCCTCCACAAGAAAGACCTTGTTTGAAAGTAACAACTGAAGAAAAGCATTGTCATCAGCTTTGACAAAGAATTCTGCTACATCTTTATCTACTCCAGAAAGAGATTTTACAACGCTTTCTGTTATCCAAAGAACATTGTTTAGATTTAGACGGCTGGCTATCATATTGTTGTGTGTGGCAACTATGATCTGTGAATCTTTTTGTTTTATAGAAATCTCATAGAGCATTTTACGAAGTGTAGTAAAGCTTAGATGATTTTCTGGTTCTTCCATTAGAATAACATCTAATCCATTGGCTTTTTCCAAAGCAATCTCCGTCTTGATAAGGCTTTCCATTCCACTACCACGATTTTCAAGAGCAATAGCTCCCTCGTAAACGGACAGTATGGTTTCCAATACAACTTTCTTCGTATCAACGCCGAACTTGCGATTATCACCTAATTCTGGCAGTTCGGTAGCATCGAATGCTTCAACTAACTTCGTGCGGAAATCGTTTTTCGCCTTGGCTCTTGTTGCCTCATCATATCTACTTGTAAATAATGTTCTATTGTAAGAATTAAATGATGGAGCTGTGGCATTGCTCGTTGTATCTATGGCGAGGAACTGTAGCGGTCTCCGAATTGTTTGATATGGATTGTTTGCGAATGTCATCCATGTAAGTGCGTAATACTCATACGGGATTTTCTTCTCCAATATGGATTGCTCCATACCCGCTCCCAATAGTTCATCGTACTTACACTCAAATCGTATGCCAAATTTTTCATCTTGATTTTTTAATGTTCCATACACTTCTCCATAGAAGTAATCAGCGTTTTTGGTTTTAGGATCAAGCACAAGTTCTACTTCTATCAAGATTCGAGGTAAAGTTTTAACACTTGGATTGGCTTCAAATTCCTTAACCATTTGGGCGTTGAATAAATCTCGTAACACAGATTTATCTGCAAGACGGTATTGCTGATTTAGCACCGTCTTGATAGCATCTAAGAGGGTGCTTTTCCCAGCTTCGTTCTCTCCAACAAAAATATTCATGTGCTCATTAAATTCTACATCCAGGGTTTGAAACTTCTTAAAACCCTCGATATGCAAAGATTTAATATAATTCATTTAACCACCGCCCTCAAGCAAGATGTTACTTATTGTCTGTAGATTTATTGTGTTCATCATTATATTATATAATATGGAGGTTTGCAAGTATGGATATTGTAAAAGTTTTTGGAACAAACGTAAAGCGTTATCGACAGGTGTTGGGCATATCCCAAGAAGCATTTGCCGAGAAGTGTGGGCTTCACAGAACATATATCAGTGCAATTGAGTGTTATCGCAGAAGCATATCTCTTGAAAATATTCAGCGTATAGCCGATGCACTTGAGATCGAAACATATAGACTTTTTCTGAAGGAGGAAGATAAGGAATGAAATATACCCTAAAAAACGAAAACATAGAAAGCTATAATGAAAGTGATATTTTTAGCTTTCCTAAGTACACTTCACAGTTGATTAATTGGGCAAATCAAAATGCACAGGGCACTCGTCCCGTTGTTGTCGGTCAGATGTCCGAACTGTTTCCAGAGTTCATGGCATCCGGCGAAGAAATCACCATTGAGAATTGGCGTAAATGGTATGTAGAAAGATACCCCGATGCCTTTGAAAAAGCAACTGATAAGATTTATGCACAGGTGCAGAATCTTCGTGATGCAATTCCGCTTATTGATCGTGAAATGGTTAAACATTGGGTTGAAGATCTCGTCATTGCCAAGACATTCAATGGTATGTATGTTCAAAAGGCAATTTTGGCTTCTCTTGCAGAACGCAAAGGAACGACTTATCGTCTTGCAACACCGGACGAAGAATCCGTCGGTATTGACGGATATGTTGGTAATGTTCCTTATTCGGTAAAACCTGATACATACAAGACAATGGGACGCTTATCCGAAACGATCAACGTTAAAATGATTTATTATACCAAGACAAAGACCGGATTGACTGTCGAAGTAGAAGAATAAGGTTGTGGGCGGAGGCGAAAACCTCCGCCCATTCTTTAGTTTGGAATCGAATTCAAGAATTTCTTTTGGCAAGCATAGTCGAAAGATGTATCGACATCAACATACCCTGTCCTAACCAAATGGTTGTTTACAAAGGTTTTATTATCAAGATATACATAGCATAAAAGATTATTTTCAGCATCGTATTTAACTTTATCGTACTTCAAAAAAACCTTTCGCTTTTGAAATTTTTCTTGTAAGAAACTAATTGCTTGCTCTTGGAATAATGGATTTATCTTTATTCCAAGTAAACAAACAGTGAGACCATTACTAAGTTCAATTTTATCAGGAGCAATTACTTTTTTCACACCGAACAGTTCTTCACGCTTTGATTCTGATTGATCAATCTTTGAACCAAATTGGAGCTTCTTTACGTCTACCTTTTTGTCCATACAATGCGGATCATGGAAAATGTACGGGAGCTGATCGAAAGAATAAACATTTCCAATCTCATCTTCTGTGAAAATAATCTTGGCATCATCACCTAATCTAATTTGATCTGCGCCTAACTTTTCACGAATAATGGGTTCAAAATCTTTATTGATTTCATAACCGATAGAATTTCTCCCAAGATTCTTTGCGGCAAGTGATGTTGTGCCACTACCTGCAAATGGATCAAATACAGTTTCTCCCGCAAATGAAAACATCTTAATCAGTCGTTTAGGAAGTTCTTCCGGGAACATAGCTATATGTCCCATCTGTTTGACGCCATTGAAATTCCAATGAGAAGAAAAATACTGCCCCCACTCTTCTTTTGTCATAGCAGATTGTTCTTTTTGCTGCTGAGTGGGCTTTGGAGCATTGCCCAATTTTTTGAACAACAAAATAAACTCATAGTCCATTTTAAGAATGCCATTGCGAGGATAAGGGAAACTTCCCATGATAGCCCCACCGCCAGAAGTATTCATAGTGGTAGTTTTCTGCCAAATAATAGCTCCCATATAGTCCATACCGAGAGATTCACAAAAACGGATTATCTCTGTTCTGATCGGAATAACTTTGTATCTGCCATAATATACGGAACGAGCGAACTGATCTCCGATATTGATGCACAATCTACAACCGTCAGAAAGAACACGATTACACTCTTTCCACACCAAATTCAAATTGTTAATGTATTCTTCATAGCTATCGTTAAAGCCAATCTGATCTTCTGCACCATAATCTTTTAATTGCCAGTATGGGGGAGAAGTGACAATTAACTGTACTGATTTGTCTTCTATTTTATTTAGCGAGCGACTGTCGCCAAATATAATTTTATGTTCAGTCATAATTAACTCCTTATTTGACTTGTTCGCCATTTGATAGTACAAAATACTGTTCGTATGTGATGCCAAGAACATCTGCAATTTGGTTGAGTTCATCTTGAGTAACAGTATTCCTTTTTAGCTTTGCGTTAAAGTTTTGTGGAGTTTGATTTATCTTTCGTGCAAGCTCAGACAAGCTAATACCTGTCCTCACACACAACACTCGGATTTGTTCTGAAGTAGTCATATAAAGCCTCCATATACCATTGATCAATTGATATTATAAAACATATAATTGATAATGTCAACTGTTTTACGAAAATAGCGGCAGAGATTTCTCGCTGCCGCCGTTGTGCTTATACCGTGAAGATTAGTTCTGCATTTACAATTTCCGTTGCACGATTACGAATATTGTTCATCTTCTGTACCCACAGCATTTGGTCGGTTACTTTGAGTTCTTCGGTTACATTTTCTTTTTCGGCAAGTTCTTTTACCAGCCGGAGAAACATAGCGGTTGCCTGTTGCTCGATATCATCAAGATATGTAACAAGTTTTCCCGAAGTTATCAGATTAGCATAAAGCACACGATGATTTTCTTTCAAAAACCGTTTATGCCTCATACCCCATACGCCGATATTTGCTTGTTTTTCTTCTTCGGGCAGTTTCAAATTGGGGAGATAATAATCCCCAACTTGTGTGTAAGTACCGCCCATTTGTTCAAAAATTGTCTTTGCCATTTTGTTTTCCTACCTTTCAAAATCATTATTTCTAATGCGCTTTGTGCGCTGATTAGAGGGTTGTTTTGTGTGCTTTCGTTGCTGTTCCTGCTCCTTTGCCTGTGAAACCAGAGCATCAATTTGCTGACTTCCGAACACCTTGCGGAGCAATCTAAAATCCTTGTTTTCAGCCCGAAGCGTAGTGTTTTCATCAGTCAAACGGTCGTTGATGTTGCTCAAACGCTCGTTCTCACGATATAGACTTGCGTTAGTATTATTAAGTCGGTGATAGCTGTCAAGAGCGTGATAATAACGGTAGAACACCTCTTTTATGACCTCCTTCAGCTTCTTGATCAGAGGTTCAACAAACTTTTGCTTGTATGACTTTGCCGACATCAATGCAGGTGGATCGGGCAACTGAAATTCGCTGTCGGTTTCAATGCGCTTTTCCAATTCTTCAATAACCTGTGTACCGTTATCGTAATTTTGAATACGGCTTTGCACTGTTTGAAACTCGTCTTTTTTCTCGGCAAGTTGGTTGTCCAATACAGCGATTTCCTTTTCTCGCTCCTGCTTTTTGTAATCCAAAACAGACAGATGTTTTTCGTGAGTACCCTTGTGTTCCCACTCAATTCCGTGGCGTTCCATAACAAATGCGAGTGCGGATTTTTCTGCGCTTACCCATTGGTTCCACTCAGTATCTCCCCGGGTCCCGCCCTTAAAACCTTGTGCAGCAAGCGCCTGTTTTAGAGATACTCTTGTTTCAAGTCCACGTTTGCTTCCAGTGGTGAACGGAACAAAATCAATGTGCAAATGGGGTGTTGCTTCGTCCATATGAAGATGAGCAGAGAACACTTTTAGTTGCGGATTACGCTCCTGAAATCCACGATAATATTCGTCCAAAACTTCTCTTGCAAGTGCTCCGTTTTCACTTTCCGCACTCATATTTTCTTTATCGCCTATCTGCAAAATGAGTTCGTGAAACGGTTTTTCTTGCTTGGAATTTCTGATTTTTTCATAATAGTTCTCTATCTTGCGGTCGGCTCTTGTCTGCTTTGAATTATATCTTTCGAGAGCTTTGTCAAACAATTCGTGATAGACTTTCTTGATATTTTCATTGCAGTAGTCGATATTAAGATGCGTTCGGCTGCCGTCAACATTTTCCGCTTTGAACTTGCGGCTGTTGTGATTAACCGAGCCTTTACCGACCATTGCGCTTATCGTTCTTTTCATAAAAAATCACATCCTTTCCTTATCCGGCGTAGCCGGGGTTCTGTTACTCTTGTCAAGAGTAACGCAAAAGCACTTTTGACAGGCGAGCCCATCAAAAATGCAACCTGCAAGCAGGTTTTGCGCTCTCCGAAGGGCAAAGAGTCGCCTTTGAAAAGGCACTCTCTGCACACTCCGCTAAACTTTTGCTGTGACAAACCGTGACGATGGTGACAATGTTTCAGACCAGAGCACCGTTATCGGGAAGTTCGTCACGGTCGTCACACATTGACACGCTTTCTTTCCAAAGAGATATTTTTCGCCCGCCGTGCGTACGGCTTGCCTTGTAATGAATGCCATAATCTTTAAGCAGCCGCCCTGCGTTGATACTCAGCCTCAGCGATAGGACATTCGGCTTTATATCCAAGCCAAGTCTCACGCACAACTCGGAGGCCGTCCCATCCCAACTGCTACTTCCCGAAGGAAGAACAGTCGATACCTTTTCAAGCAGTGGGTCAGGCGGTTCCACCCAAAGCTCGGTTTCCGATTTTTCAAACTCCCATACCAATCGATTTGGGTCACGCACAAGATGAATGCGTTGATCCTGCTGGTCTCTGCCGGTGATGTCAAGCGTTGCGGCATTGGCGGTTCGTTTCTCTTTGCTGAGGACGAAGGCGCCGTCTGCCGCACCGAGCAATCCGTTTGTGCCGGAGATTGTATCAAATTTATCGTCTGCCTGCTGTTTGCGTGTGTGATGGACGATAAGCATTGTTACCTTGTAGCTGTCGGCAAGCGATTTCAGCTTTGCGACTACATCGTAATCACTGCCGTAGCTGTAATCCGCACCGCCTGTCTCTCGAACACGCTTTAGGGTGTCGATTATAATAAGACCTGTATCGGGGTGTTCCTGTATAAAGCCTCTTATTTGGTCTTCCAAACCGCCGTTTACGGTTTTGCATTGTGTTGCAAAATACAGGTTGTCCGTTCCGTCAGCGCCGAACATATGATAGAGCCTGCGCTGTAAGCGAGGGTAATCATCTTCAAGGGCAAAATAAAGAACGGTTGCTTTGCGGACCCTATAATTCCAAAGCGGAGTTCCCGTGCTGATGTGGTAGGCAAGCTGTGCCATCATAAAACTCTTTCCTACTTTCGGAGAACCCACGAATAAGTAAGTTCCCTGATAAAGCAGACCGTCTATAAGTGCGGTTTGTGTTTCGAAATCGGTATCATACAGAGCCGACATTGAAACGGTTTTCAGATAGGACGGATCCATTTGCCTAAGCATTTCTCTTTGCATTTCACGAAAACTTTCGTCCAAATCCTTGATATTTTCATCATAATCGGTTATAATATTGTCAGTACATTTTTGGATTGACTGCTCCGTATCTGCGCCAACAGATACGTTTGGAGCGGTCTTTTCTTTTTTATCTATCATTCTGATTCCTCCTTTAACCCGCCGAGAATATCGGCTATCATTTCAATTAAATCAAGTAGCTCGTCATTGACATCGCCGCCGGCTTCTATTCGCTGTAATTCCGACAGCACATCGGCAAGCTGGTTTCGCAAAGCCTTGAATACTCTCGGATTGCCTTGCACAACTATATCTCTGTGCGTGAGTCGCCTTGTGATATAATCCTGCTTAGTTTGCTGATGTGTGATAAAGAAGTAGTAGAAGTGTAAAAAATTTTGCCGTTCCTATCCGGCGTTTGCGCATTGCGCCGGATAGGTCGGGCGGTCATTCGGGCAGGTCTACCTTGCCAACGAAAGAGTAATAAATATCAATGTCCTGTCTGCGTGTGCCGTTCTCGTCATAGCTGCACTCATGCACAACGATTTTCTCCACAAACTCACGCAAAAGGGTAGGGGTAAGTTCTTCAAAGCTGGTGTACTTGCGGACAACATTCATAAACTTTTCTGCGTTTACCGTGGCTTCCTGCGCTTTGGAAAGCTCTGCCCGGATAGCGGCGGCTCTCTCTTTCAGTTCTTTCTGCTCGGCTTCATAGTCTGCCGACAGCTCCGTGAAACGCTCGTCTGAAATGCGCCCGGTCACGCTGTCCTCATACAGCCGCTTGAAGATAGCGGATAACTCGCTGATACGCTTCTCGGCGGCTTCCAGCTCCTTTTTCCTTGCGGCGTTCCTGCGCTTGCCCCCGTCCTCGTTCTGCTCGATCAGCAGCTTCATAAACCGGGCTTCGTGCTTCGCTGCATAGCTGGTGACTTTCCGCAGATTGTCGGTCACTCCGGCGGTCAACAGGTCGGTGCGGATAAAGTGCGCCGTACAGTCACGGGTACGCTTCTTGTAGCTCCCGCAGATATAACAATCCTGCTTGCGGGTGGCGTTCTGGTAACGCTGCTGGTAAAGGACGCTGCCGCAGTCGGCACAAAAGAGTATGCCGGAGAATAAGCCCACTTCATCATAGCGGTTCGGGCGTTTGCGCTGCTTGCGTAACTCCTGCACACGCTCCCACATCTGGGTGTCAATGATAGGCTCATGGTGGTTCTCGAAAATCGCCTGTTTCTCAATGGGGTTCTCTACGCTGTGCTTGGTCTTGTAGGACGGCTTCTCCGTCTTGAAGTTTACCAGACAGCCCGTGTACTCCCTGTTTTCAAGGATATGTACCACGGTATTGGTCGCCCACTTGCACTCATAGCCGGGGTGGTAGCGGCGGGTGCTTCCCGTCCGACGGTATTCCAGCGTTCCCGGCGTGGGGATCTCCTGCTCTGTGAGCATACGGGCTATCTTGGTCGGCCCGTTCCCGGCAAGGCACAAGCTGTAAATCTGCCGCACAACAGGGGCGGCTTCCCCGTCAATGATAAAATTTTCGTCCTCGTCCATAAAGTAGCCGTATACGGGTTTGCTCGTGACGGGCTTCCCGCTCATACCCTTAGACCGTTTTACTGCTTTGATTTTCTTGCTCGTATCTCTCACCAGCCATTCGTTAAAAATGTTCCGCAGAGGGGCAAAATCATTGTCGCCCTGTGCGCTGTCCACTCCGTCATTGATAGCGATAAAGCGGACGCCTTTCTGTGGGAAAATCATTTCCGTATACATTCCCACTTGCAGATAGTTTCGCCCTAACCGTGACATATCCTTGACGATAACGGTGCCGACTTTTCCGGCTTCAATGTCCGCAAGCATGGCTTGAAAACCGGGTCTTTGGAAGTTCGCCCCAGAATAACCGTCATCTGTGTACCATTGCAGATTGGAAAAGCCGTTCTGCTTCGCATAGGTTTCAAGAATACGCTTCTGGTTTGAAATAGAATTGCTCTCACCTTGCAGCTCGTCCTCGTGGGATAATCTCGGATAAAGGGCGGTAATAAGGTTTCGGGTGGTCTGTCTTAACATAGTGTCCTCCATTTCCGACAGCCAGCCCCACTATTCCGTATGACTATCATACCACACGCCGGGGCTGGCTGTACAGTCCTTTCTGCTTCTTTACGTCCCGTCAAATTGCCGATTTTTGTGTAGCAGCTTCCGCTTCCAGCACTTTCAGCATTTTATCGGCGGCGGTGGCGGTGGTGTCCTGCTTGAAATAGCCGGAAACGACAAGGACAGAATTACCTATGCGGATTTCCGTCACGCAATCCGGGCGGCGGGTGCTGCGGTCATTCTTTGGGGTGTTGGTCATAGGCGGCTCTCCTTTCTGTTCATCAGCTTTTTCAGTTGTCCCATTTTCTCCTGCGCCGTGGCTTTTCGGAAGTTGCTCCCGGTAAAGCGGACAGGAGAACACATTTCAATCAGACGGTCATAAATGCGGGCGTGGGCGGTGTCCTCCGGGTGCTGCAAGTCCTCCAGCGTGAGATTAGTCGTGACGATCAGCGGCCTGCCGCTGCGGTAACGGCTGTCAATCACGTTGTAGACCTGCTCTAAGCCGTATTCCGTTCCCCGTTCCATTCCAAAATCGTCAAGGATAAGCAGCGGGAAGCTGCAAAGTCGGGAGATATATTCATTCCTGCCCTCAAAGCTGGCGGCAAGGTCACCCAATATCAATGCAAAGTTTGTCATGCACACGGGGATTTCACGCTCCATAAGGGCATTTGCGATACAGCCCGCAAAATAGCTCTTGCCTGTGCCAACGCCGCCCCATAGCAGATAGCCAATGTTGCGCTCTTTCATGGTTTCCCAGTTCTCCACATAGAAATGGGCGTGTTCCATTTGCGGGCACTTGCCGTTGTCGTTCTCAAACGTCCAGCCCTGCATAGCCGGGTCTGTAAAGCCCCGCCGCTTCAACCGCTCGACAGTTTCAAGGTGACTGCGCTGTTTCTCTGCGGCTTCCCGTTCCTCACGCTCTGCCCGCTGGCAGTCACATTCTGCCGGGTGGCGGTCACGCCCCAGCCATGCGGCGGTTTCTTTGGGGAAATAGCCCTCTTTGGGCTTGTGGCACTTCCCGCAGTATAAAAGCCCGTCCTCGCCGGTGTAGTCCTCCGGCTCCGGCGTGGTGTCGGTCATATTCAAAATCATTTCATCAAATCCATTCGTCATAAGCTCTCGCCCTCCTTACAGGTATAATCGGGTATGCCCTTTTTCGGGGCTTTCTTGGCTGCGTCCTCCTGCGCCCACTTGAAAATCGTGGCTGCATGGCTCTTGTATTTCCTCCCGCTGGAAGCGATATGGCAGGATAGGCGGTCAATGTAATACTCCCACTTGCCGGGAAGCTCTGTTTTCAGCCCGTCAAGCTCCGTATCGGAAAGAATGACATTGTGGTATCTGCCATAGGCGGCGGGGGCGGGGTGTCCCGTTTCTAACTCTCTCTCTTTTTCTATTTCTATATCTATCTCTTTCTCTATCTCTATCTCTGGTGGACAAATGTCCGCTCGATATGGTGGACATTTGTCCGCCCCTGTCTGCGGCAGGGCTTTTTGTTCCTGCAAAGCCAGCCGCGCCCTGCGCTTGCGCTCCCCCTCGGTAGAGGACTGGCCGATTAAAAGCTCAATGTTGCTCATGTAGAGTGCGCCGCTTGGCAAAGGCTCCACAAGCCCCAGCTTCATAAAGATTTTCAAAGCTCTCTCTACGGTACCTACCTGCTGGCGGGTAATGGTCGCAATCATCTGGGCGGTGTAGGGGATATTCTCGTCAAGCTGCAATTTCCCGCCGTTTTTCAGCGATTTCAAGTACAGCTTCAAGAGAATGTTGGAATAGATAACGCCGTCCTGCATACTTTCCAGCAGAACGATTGCATCATCGTCAAAATAGCTCTCTTTCAGCTTGAGGTAGTAATATTTGCGGTTATCTGCCATAGGCTGCGTCCTCCTTTTTCCAGCGTTTGGAATAATAGCGAGGGCATAGTATGATAACCGCCCGGAAGCTCTGTTTGCAGTCACGGGTGCAGCCCCGGCATAGGTCGTTGTAAGTGATACGGTTGCGGTGGTTGAGGAAGAAAGACCATTCCAGCCGCCGCTTCTTGCTCATTCTCGGCAATGGTAAGCTCCTTTCTGCCGTTCCTATCGGTGTAGCGGGATAGGGGGCATTTTCTGTATGTTCTCGGTATCATTTTCGGGCTTTTTCTGCCCTGTAAGCCCCGTTTGGAAGTCGGGGAGTATTGCGGTAAGGGTTCATATCATACCTGTATTTTTGTAGGGTTTCGGTATCATTTCGGGGCGGTCTTTAACGCTCCTGTTCACGCTTTTTCTGCTGGCTCGGTGCGCCCCTTAAAATCTGGTCGATATTGCGTCTGACTGTCTGAAGCTCCTGCGCCCGCTGGCGTTTCTCCCGGTAGTCGTTATATCCGGCGTTCTTCTGGACGGTAAGCTGCTCAATCTCCCTTTGCAGGGCTTTGCTGGCTGGCAGCTTGGTTATTCCATGCTCCCGGAAATAACGGGCGGCTGTGTCCGCTATGATAAAATCGCTTTCGTGCTGTTCCCGGTAGGCTCTCCGGGCTTTCTCCGATTTCTGCGCTTTCAGACCGTCACGGGCGGGCTTCGTGCCGATATAGCCCAAAAGGTTGCGCTGCAATTCCTTTTTCTCCCGGATAGCGGCTTCCAGCCCTTTCAGTCCGGCAAGGCTCTCCTGCGTGGCGGTGTTGGCTGCGGAAATGGCAGCGTCCAGCTCGTCCGGGGAAGAAAAGCCATACTGCTGGTAGAGCATGAGGGTAGCCGACATCTGTTTGAGGTTGTGCATGGTCGCCCACTTCTCATAGCCCCGTCCTTTCCCCTCGGCTCGCTTGGCGGCTATGTCTACCATGCGCTGTACAGCGTCATTGTTCGGGGCGTTTTTCGCTTCTTTTTTCGTCCGTAAGCGGTCTTTGATACTGCCGGGGTATTCCGCTATGGCTGCGGGTTTTTCGGCGGCTCTGGCGGCGTTCTGCTCCAAAACGGAGAGGACAGCAGCCCGGTCAAAATCGTCCCCCAGCTTCCGGGCGGTAATTGGCTTCGTCCTGTCCGGCGTGAGGTAACTTAGCCGCCCCCGGCTCTCCTTGACGGTCACACCATGCCGGAGAAGCAGGGCGGCAAACTCATCAAAGCCGGAAGCAGCGGCAAGGGCTTCCCGGATAGTCCGGCGCAGCTTCGCCTTATCCGTTTCAAACTTGGTCTGCCGGGGCGCGATACCGTCCGCAGCAATAGGGGCGTTGGCTCTGTCAAGGGCAGCCTGTCCTTTCTTCTGCGCCCAATACTCACGCTCGGTAATGCGTTCTTTGCTGCCGTTCAAAAGGTCTATCTGGTAAAGCCCCTCGCTGTGGCACATCTCCATGACTTCGGCTTTCAGATAGTTCATAGCTGCGTCCGTACAGCGGTGCTTGCAGCCTGCTTTCCTGTCCGCTGGCCTGTCCATGTGGGGCAGCATGGGAACCTCCGCAATCCGCAGACTGTTAATGACGATATGCACATGGATATTTTCGGTGTGGCTGTGTCCGTCCGGGTGGGTGCAGACAAGGGCCTGGTGTCCGGGGAAATGCTCGGCGCAGAACTTCTCGCCCAGCTCCTGCGCCCGATCAACGGTCAAGCCGTTGTCCGGGCCGTCCCGTGGGTCAAAGCTGATGATGTAGTGGTGGCTCTTTACGTCCTCCCGTTTCTGGTTCTTGCCGTAGCGGAGATTGGAGCGCATACAGGCAACGGCAAAATCCTCCCCGCCACAATTCAGAGAGGATATGCGGTAGTCTACCCTCGGTATGAGCCGCCCATCTGCGTCAAGGGTGGGCTTCATGGTAAACTCGTCATGCTCGAATGTGAGGTATTTTTCAGCGTCCCCGTAGTTGGCATTTTTAGAGCTGATATGTTTGAGTATCGCCAACGGCTTCACCTACTTTCTGCAAGACTTCAAACTTCAAGGCGGCAAGGTCGGCGGCGGCTCCCCGCACTTCCTTTTCCAGCCCCCGGTAGGGGCTTCCGTATTCGTTCAGGCTCCGGGCAATCTGGTTTAAGTTGCCGCCGATTTTCCCGTACTCTGCCGTGAGCTTGGAGAGGGCGGCAAGCAGCCCGTCATTGACCGGGGAAACGGTGACAATGGGGCGTATGGTCGCTTTCCGTATGGCTTGCCGGATAAACTCGGACTGGCTGATTTCATAAGCCGCCAGCCGCCCGGTGAAGTCGGCGTATTCTTCATCGGTCATGCGGGTCTTTACCACATGACGGCGGTGGGGCGTATTGTATTTCTTTCGCATGGTCTGTGACCTCCTTTCTCGCCCGACAGGGCGCATAGCAGGGTTTGGGGAAGGCACTCCCCAACAAGATTCCCGCAGGGGCAAAAATAAGCGGAGAGCGAATTTTGGCACCTCGGTAGAATCTTGCTCTGAAAAACTCCGGCGTTCCCCGGCTCCCGTCCTTTCCGCTAACAAAACGTTTCAAAAGGGCTTTGCTACCCGCTATTCCGGCTTATCTTGAAAATTTTCCTTTCACTACCTACAACACCACGCAAAGCAAAATGGACGGAGATTTTTAGAATTTCCCCTCTATTCCCTACAACACCACGCAAGCCGGAATAGGCGGACAATGGCAGTATTTTTTTCTTTGATACCCTCTACGGATAAGTAAGGGATTTTGCCAACTGCGGCGGCTATTTTCCCTTTTGTTTTTTCATACTGGGGATTTTCAAAAATGCCAAACAGGAACGAAAAAAAGCAGCAAATCTGTTGAATAGATTTACTGCTTTCTGGTTGCCGGCGAAGCGGCGGTTATTCAGTTGTAGGCGGTAGGGCTATCTCCCAAAGCGGAACTTGAAAATAGCTGTGAGAAGCGTCTGGGTGATGTAGTCCTCTGTATCTTGGTCTACCCGTCCATTCACACGGGCGGCACATTGTATGCGGCGGCGGTAATACTGCAATACAGTTCCCACCGCTTCCGGCTCCCCGCTGGCGGCTTGGACGATTGTTTCATAGGGGAGAAGCCTATTATTTCTCATATGCCATTCCCTCCATTTCCGCTTGGAGCTGCCGTAGGGCTTTTCGGATATGGTAGCCCGCTGTGCTGCGGCTGCGCCCGTACTGTCTGCCAATTTCGTGCTGTGGAATACGCTTGAAAAAGGACAGGTAAATCATTTCCCGCTCCCGTTCGTCCAGCCGTGACAGGGCTTCCGCAAGTAAACCGCTGCTGAAAATGACCGTATCGCCGCAAAGGGTAAGTATGTATTCCTCGTCCGGCTCCGGGGCTTGGAAATATTCATCTGTCGTGCCTAAAGGGTAGTGCTTTTCGTCTGTGAGGTATTCAAGGGATATTTCTCTTTTGTGCTTCCTGCTCCGTGTCCTCGCTGCGTTGATCGTTGCATTTCGGATATTTAGTTTGTCAGCTTGACAAATAAAGGGTTAAGGAATATAATTAGATTCAGTATTATACAAGGAGTTAATAAATATGCGGCAAGGTATTCTTAAATAAACTGTCAATTTGATAGTGGGAACAAAAAGTAGCAGTCCCGTTTCACTTTTAATATGGGGCTTAGTTTTTTGTACCCAGTTTAAGAATACTTTTATCATGTAATTTTATATGCCCGAAAACATATAAGTGTTTTGGGGCTATTGGAGTTATTTACCCAGTGATAGGAGTATTTATCACTGGGTATTTTTATGCCCTTTTTTGGGTGTTGATAGGAGGAAAATCACATGAAAATAATTAACTTAGGCATTCTGGCTCACGTTGACGCAGGAAAGACAACATTAACGGAAAGTTTATTGTATACCAGTGGTGCAATTGCAGAACTAGGGAGCGTAGATGAAGGCACAACAAGGACAGATACAATGAATTTGGAGCGTCAAAGGGGAATCACTATCCAGACAGCAGTGACATCTTTTCAGTGGGAGGATGTAAAAGTCAACATTATAGATACGCCAGGCCATATGGATTTTTTGGCGGAAGTATACCGTTCTTTATCCGTATTAGACGGAGCAGTATTATTAGTTTCTGCAAAGGATGGCATACAGGCACAGACCCGCATACTGTTTCATGCACTACAGACAATGAAGATTCCGACAATTTTTTTCATCAATAAAATTGACCAAGAGGGGATTGATTTGCCAATGGTATATCGGGAAATGAAAGCAAAGCTTTCTTCGGAAATTATAGTGAAGCAAAAGGTTGGGCAGCATCCCCATATAAATGTAACGGACAATGACGATATGGGACAGTGGGATGCGGTAATTATGGGAAACGATGGACTATTAGAGAAATATATGTCAGGGAAACCGTTTAAAATGTCAGAACTGGAACAGGAAGAAAACAGGAGATTCCAAAACGGAACGTTATTTCCCGTTTATCACGGAAGCGCTAAAAACAATCTTGGGATTCGGCAGCTTATAGAAGTGATTGCCAGTAAGTTTTATTCATCAACGCCTGAAGGTCAATCTGAACTATGCGGGCAGGTTTTTAAGATTGAATATTCAGAGAAAAGGCGGCGTTTTGTTTATGTGCGTATATATAGCGGAACATTGCATTTGAGGGATGTTATTAGAATATCTGAAAAAGAGAAAATAAAAATCACAGAGATGTGTGTTCCGACAAACGGGGAATTATGTTCATCCGATACAGCCTGCTCTGGTGATATTGTAATTTTACCAAATGATGTTTTGCAGCTAAACAGTATTTTGGGGAACGAAATGCTGTTGCCGCAGAGAGCATTTATTGAAAATCCTCTCCCTATGCTCCAAACAACGATTGCAGTAAAGAAATCTGAACAGCGGGAAATATTGCTTGGGGCACTTACAGAAATTTCAGATGGCGACCCTCTTTTAAAATATTATGTGGATACTACAACGCATGAGATTATACTTTCTTTTTTGGGGAAAGTGCAGAT
Organism: Candidatus Agathobaculum pullicola; assembly: GCF_052117205.1. Lineage (NCBI taxonomy): Bacteria > Bacillati > Bacillota > Clostridia > Eubacteriales > Butyricicoccaceae > Agathobaculum > Candidatus Agathobaculum pullicola. Next base: position 19,950 of record NZ_JBQKJP010000025.1, read on the forward strand.
GGAAGTCATTTGTGCCATCCTTGAGGAAAAATATCATGTGGAGGCAGAAATAAAAGAGCCTACTGTTATATATATGGAAAGACCGCTTAGAAAAGCAGAATATACCATCCACATAGAAGTCCCGCCAAACCCTTTCTGGGCTTCTGTCGGGTTGTCCATAGAGCCGCTCCCTATTGGAAGCGGAGTGCAGTATGAAAGCAGAGTTTCACTTGGATATTTAAACCAATCGTTCCAAAATGCGGTTATGGAGGGGGTCCTCTATGGCTGCGGGCAGGGGCTGTATGGATGGAAAGTGACAGACTGTAAAATCTGTTTTGAATATGGATTGTATTATAGTCCTGTAAGTACCCCCGCAGACTTTCGGCTGCTTTCCCCTATCGTATTGGAGCAGGCTTTAAAAAAAGCAGGGACAGAACTATTAGAGCCATATCTCCAATTTGAAATTTATGCACCGCAGGAATATCTCTCACGGGCGTATCATGATGCCCCAAGGTATTGTGCAGATATTGTAAGTACCCAGATAAAGAATGACGAGGTCATTCTGAAAGGAGAAATCCCTGCCAGATGTATTCAAGAATACAGGAACGATTTAACTTATTTCACAAATGGGCAGGGAGTCTGCTTGACAGAGTTAAAAGGATACCAGCCAGCTACTGGTAAACTTATTTGCCAACCCCGCCGCCCGAATAGCCGTATAGATAAGGTTCGGCATATGTTCCACAAGTTAGCCTAACAGCTTTACATTGACAACACAAGCCCATTTGCTATAATTCCGTGAAGAAGAACGGTCATGTTGTTCTAATTTCAGTATCGGAGGTATTCATTATGGCAAACTGCAAAAACGGAAACAAGTCTTTTAACGGCGCTTTGGGTACTTTGGGAGGTCTTTTCTAAAATCACCGTTAGAAAGGGCTGAGAAGTTTGCCCTTCCTGCGCGGCAGTCGGGCTTGTTTCACAAATTAATTCGTAAAGGAGAATGTAACTTCATGTTTTCTAAAAATTCAAAGGCATATTCTGTCTATCTGCTGTTCCGATTTGTCTTTTCCCTGGCGGCTTCTATGGCCACAGTGCTTTCCATCGTGTACCACCTGGAGGTGGTGCAGCTGGATGCTTTTCAGCTTGTCCTGGTGGGGACTGTTCTGGAAACCTCCTGCTTTCTGTTCGAGATACCCACCGGTGTGGTGGCGGATTTGTATAGCCGTCGGCGCTCGGTGCTGATTGGAATGTTCCTCTACGGCCTGGGCTTTCTGATGGAGGGTGCGCTGCCGTGGTTCGCGACGGTTCTGCTGGCCCAGGTTGTCTGGGGTTGCGGTGATACCTTCATCACCGGCGCTCTGGATGCGTGGATTGCCTCGGAGGAAGAGGACAAGCCCATGGATAAGGTGTTCCTGCGTGGCAGTCAAATGGGGCAAATCGGCGGCGTTCTGGGCGTGGTGCTGGGCACACTGCTGGGAAACATAAACCTGCAAATGCCTATCATCTTGGGGGGCAGTTTGTGCTTGCTGCTGGGGCTGGTGCTGGTTCGCATCATGCCAGAAACCAACTTCTCCCCTGCTATTGAGGAACGGCAGGGCTTGCTTAAAGACTTTGTCTGCCTGTTCAAGCTCAACCTGGGCTTTGTGAAAGGCGCACCTGTGTTGCTGGCGCTCTTAGCAATCACACTGTGCGGGGGACTTGCCAGTGAAGGCTTTGACCGGCTCTCCACCGCTCATTTTCTGGATGACACGGTAATACCCGTTATCGGGCCACTGAACAGCGTCACTTGGTTCGGTGTTATCAGTCTTATCGGCAACGGCTTAGGTATTCTGGCTTCTCAGTTGCTCATCGCCCGCATGGAGAAAAAAGGGACTGTCAGCCGAACCAGTGTGGTCATGTCCACCAGCGCCGGGTATATCCTGTGCCTAGTTCTCTTTGCGGTGGGGCGGAGCTTTTGGTTCATGTTGTTGATGTTCCTCCTGGCGGGGCTTATGCGCACCATCAAGGAGCCGGTGCTGGCCGCCTGGATGAACGACCATGTGGAGGAGAAAATGCGCGCCACAGTCTTTTCTACCAGTGGACAACTGGACTCTTTCGGGCAGATCATCGGCGGGCCTATTGTGGGGCTGGTAGCCCAACAGGTGTCCATACCCTGGGGGCTGGTCTGCACCGCTTTCCTGCTGTTGCCCGCGCTGTTCTTGGTGCCAGTGGCGGGAAAGAAGCGGGATTGATATGGCATAGTTAAGTTTACTGACGAGCGGGAGATTACTTCCGCTCGTCTTCATTTAGTAGCGCAAAATTTGAGGACTCTTTATTTCCTTATTCGGTATAGCGGAGGCGGCTGTCAATTCGACATAATTTTCTTGTGATACTTTACCGTACATGAGCATAAGCCCTGAGAGTCGCACATACGTTTCAATTTGTTTGTCCTCCTCCGGCGATACACGAAACGCTACGGTTTTGTTACGCCATCGGTTATGCTCATCTCTGTTTTTCAATGACATTTTACTTGCCCCTTTCCATATCTAACTTATCCGCCATTTCAGCCTGCTTTGACGGGAATAAGTGTGCATAGTTGTAAGTTATATCAATGCTTTCGTGTCCCACACGGTCTGCAATAGCCGTTGCAGAGAATCCCATATCAATCAGCAAACTAACGTGGCTGTGGCGGATATCGTGAATACGGATTCTTTTTACGCCTGCTTCTTTTGCGCCTCTGTCCATTTCTCTGTGCAGATAGCTTTTTGTAACAGGAAACATTCTGTCCTCCAAACCTACATCGTAGAGCATTTTCAGATAGTCCTGCATTTCATCACAAAGGAACTTCGGTAACTGAATTGTGCGGTTGCTTTTCTCTGTTTTCGGAGGAGTAATAATATCTCTGCCGTTTAAGTGCTGAAACGACTTATTGATTGTAACCGTTCGCTTTTCAAAATCGAAATCAGCAGGAGTAAGAGCTAACAGCTCGCCCTCACGAATACCCGTCCAATAGAGCATTTCAAACGCATAGTATGACATCGGCTTATCCATCATTGCATCAGCAAACTTCAAATATTCCTCTTTCGTCCAGAAAAGCATTTCACGATTTTTCTTTTTACCCATACTGCCCGCCTTTTGACAAGGGTTTTCTTTCAGGTTGTAGTATCTGACAGCATGGTTGAATATCGCAGACAGCTGATTGTGAATTGTTTTCAAATATACGGGAGAATAGGGCTTGCCGTTATCGTCCTTATAATTGATAAGCTCATTTTGCCAAGTGATTATTTGTTGTGCGGTTATGTTGCACATCTTCAGCTTACCGAAATAGGGGATTAGTTTTGTTTGGATGATATGTTCCTTGGTTGCCCAAGTGTTCTCCTTAATACGTGCCTGCATATCCTCGGTATAATGCTGCACAAAGCTCTTAAAGGTCATATCCAAATCACCACCCAGCTTGTTAAGCTGTTCTCGCTCCCAAGCCTGTGCTTCACGCTTTGTTTTGAATCCTCGTTTCTGCGACTGCTTTCGCTCACCGTTCCAATCGGTGTAACGGTAAAGCACTCGCCAAGTGTTCGTTTTTTCTTCTTTATATACTGCCATTGTTTAATCCCTCTCTTTCTTAGTTGCACCGTAGCAGGTGCGTTCCATAAAATATTGCTTATTTACTCGCCCTGAAATTGTCATAAACCCTTTTTCTTTCAGTTCGGCATTTAGCTTTTGGACGATTTTGTAAGCGTAAGATTTTGAGATACCCAGTTCCTGAGCCACTTCATCCACTCGCATAAAGCTTGCACTCTCCATTTAATCACCCCCTTACTTTTTTGATAATTCAATTATTTAGTGTCGGAGAACTTTCTGACCGCATTCCGATTTGCCCGAGCGGATATGCCATTACCGTGACATATGACGGTTATTCTGTTGTTGTGCAAACGACCTAACTCTATTTGCTTAACTATTATACTAAACAAATTCAGTAAAGTCAAGTGGCTTTTGAGAAAATATTTACTCTTTTTGCTTTAGTTGCCTTGACATACACTAAACATATATGATATACTTATCGCATATTACATAAACAAGGAGCGTAATTGCTATGGCAATCGGTGAAAGAATTCGTTTCTTCCGCAATCTGCGGGGAATGACACAAAAGTATCTGGGAACGGTAGTCGGCTTTCCCGAAAAGACCGCTGACATCCGTATGGCGCAATATGAATCAGGCTCAAGAACGCCGAAAGCTGATTTAACAGAAAGTCTTGCCGGCGTGCTTGGAGTTTCTCCGCTGGCTCTGTCTGTCCCCGACATTGACAGTTATCTTGGTTTAATGCACACACTGTTTACATTAGAGGATCGCTATGGATTGACAGTTGAAAAGACTGAGAGCGGCGTTTCTATGCATGTTGATCCCCGCAAGGGAAAAGATGCTGCCGAGCTTTCCGAAATGATAAATGCGTGGGCAGAACAGGCTGAAAAATACCGCAAAGGCGACACCAGCCGTGAGGACTACGACAAGTGGCGTTATAACTATCCGAAATATGATGAAAATTCCGGTTATGTGAAAGTCCCGTCACAGGCACTCAGTAACGAAATGATTGAGGTTTTCAAAGACCGACTGAAAAACGATTAAATACAAGCATAAGAAAAAGAGCTAACTGACTTATCAAAAAATCAGTTAGCTCTTTACTTTTACAATAATTCAAATAATGTTGCCATTTTGTTGCCAAGGAGGGCTTTCAAACGGCAAAAAGCCTTTATTTACAGGCTTTTTCACGGGTGTGAAATCATTCCCACTCGATGGTTGCCGGGGGTTTGGAGGTGATGTCATAAACAATACGATTAATATGGCTCACCTCGTTGACGATACGCACTGAAATTCGATCCAAAACATCGTAAGGAATACGTGCCCAATCCGCCGTCATAAAGTCACTTGTTGTAACGGAGCGCAGTGCCAGCGTGTAGTCATAGGTGCGTCCATCCCCCATGACGCCAACCGAACGCATATTGGTCAGTACCGCAAAATACTGGTTCATCGTGTGTTCCAAACCAGCCTTCGCAATCTCATCGCGGAAAATAAAATCTGCTTCACGCAGGATATCCAGTTTCTCTTTCGTAATATCACCGATCACACGAATAGCCAGCCCCGGTCCCGGGAAGGGCTGGCGCATGACCAGATATTCCGGCAAGTCAAGTTCGCGGCCAAGCTGACGCACCTCGTCCTTAAATAGCAAGCGAAGCGGCTCAATAATTTCCTTAAAATCCACAAAATCCGGTAATCCGCCCACATTATGATGGCTTTTGATCACCGCAGCATCACCTGCACCGGACTCAATCACATCCGGATAGATTGTGCCTTGTACCAGATAATCGACTTTGCCGATTTTCTTGCCCTCTTCTTCAAAGACGCGAATAAATTCCTCGCCAATAATCTTGCGCTTGGTCTCCGGATCAGACACACCTGCCAACTTGCCAAGGAAACGAGCCTCTGCGTCAACGCGAATAAAATTAATATCCCACTTTGCAAACGCAGCCTCAACCTCGTCGCCCTCATCCTTGCGCATCAGACCATGATCGACAAACACACAAGTCAGCTGGTTGCCCACAGCCTCTGCCAGCAGCGCCGCAGCTACGGAAGAGTCTACGCCGCCAGACAGCGCGAGCAGCACCTTGCCATCGCCAACCTGTTCACGAATATTCCGAATCGAGTTATTCTTGTAGTCCTCCATGGTCCAGTCGCCCTTAGCGCCGCAAATCTCATAAAGGAAATTCTTCAGCATCAACGAACCGTTTTCCGTATGATTTACTTCCGGATGATACTGTACACCATAAAAGCCGCGCGCCTCATCTGCAATTGCCGCAGTCGGGCACATTTCCGTATGCGCTACCAAAGAGAAGCCTTCCGGCACCTTTGCCATGTAGTCGCCATGGCTCATCCAGGAAATCCCCTGCTCCGGCAGCCCCTTGAACAGCTTGCAGGAAGTATTATAAAACGTCTCTGTTTTGCCATATTCACGTGCAGTGTCCTCCTGCGCCGCGGTTACTTCACCGCCGAGCGTATGCGCCATCAGCTGACAGCCGTAGCAAATACCGAGCACAGGGATACCCAATTCAAACAATGCCGGGTCACATTTCGGGGACTTTTCATCATACACGCTGTTCGGTCCACCAGTAAAGATAATGCCGATAGGATTCATGGCGCGAATTTCATCAATCGAGGTTTTATACGGCTTCACCTCGCAATACACATGATGTTCACGCACACGGCGTGCAATCAGCTGATTGTACTGGCCGCCAAAATCGAGCACCAGAACAAACTGATGATTCTCCATCGTTGAACTCCTTTCTATTCCTTGCTTTCCTGTTTAAAATTATGCCACAATCCTGCAATTTCGGCAAGTATTTTCGTATGATTTTCCTCCTTTCATCAAGTCTCCCGAAACCTCGCCCAAAGTTTTGGAAATTTTATGTATATAGTGCTTCTATTCGGTGCATACTGCCATCAGAAACTCCGTTTGGAAAGGGTGAACAAAGTTGAGGGCAGATAAAAAACTATGGACCGCTGTAATCTTGCTTCCCATCACCATTTTGATCATGGCGGCAGCCATTGCGTCCAGTCTGCTAACCGCATCGGCTGCTGGAAATATTCCCATAGCTCAAGTGGTAGAAGCCGAAACATATGTTGAAATTCCCATCGAAGTAGAATTGCAGGCCATGGATACGGACAATGATATTGTGCTATATCAACTAACCGAAGAGCCTCGACTCGGAACAGCCAGCATACAGGGCAATATTCTATCTTACTCTCCCGGTGCCAAAGCCGGAAAGGACAAGTTTTCGTATACGGTGGTTGACGCGGAGGGCAATACTGCGCAGGCAGCAAGTATCACCATCAACGTACAGAAAAATCGTGCAGGGCTCACCTATTCGGATATGGTCGGCAACCCCGCTCATTATGCTGCCATCTATCTTGCAGAAAACGGCATTATGACCGGCGAAAGCATTGGCGGGTGCTCCTTCTTCCGTCCCACACAGACGGTAACGCGCAGCGAATTTATTGCGATGGCAACGTCCATCGCTGAACTTCCTGTTGTGCCTACCGAACAAACTGATTTTGCAGACGATGGCGGTCTGTCCGCATGGGCAAAGCCTTTTGTGAGCACGGCTGCTGCCAGCGGACTGATCAACGGCTATCAAACCTCCGGTGGCCTGAGCGAAATTCGAGGTCAAAACCCGATCACACTGGCTGAAGCGAGCGTAATCATCAACAATCTTCTGTCCGAAACTATGGACGGACTACAGTATACACTGGCGGATACGCACAGCGATATGGATTGGGCACGCAGTGCCATCAGTAGTCTGGACCGCTTGGATATTCTATCCCCTCTTGCATCCATGCAGAGTGATGACAGTCCCATCACACGGCAGGATGCCTGCGAAATGCTGTATCGAGCGATGTGCCTGATGCAAAGATAGACGGCATGTGACACAGCGCAAAGGCGCACAAAAAGCCCGGTTTAGGATTTTCCTAAACCGGGCTTTATTTTGTTTCTCTTCTTCTTGTCGCATGACAGAAAGCATGTTAAAATATAGAAATTCTTATTTCCGATTTTAAATTCTAAATAAAGGATGGTTCTCATGAAAAAAATGCTTGCTCTGCTAACGGCGGTCGGTCTGCTGATAGCATCCGCCGGCGCTGCTTCAACCATGCCCAGCAATTGGGCGCAAAAGGCTGTGCAGACCGCACAGGAAGCCGGGCTGGTGCCGGAAGCGCTGAACACAGCCTATGATACTGCCATCACACGGTCGGAATTCTGCTCGCTTGCTGCATCTCTGTATTGCATTTGGCAAGCAAACGGGCAGCTCAAAGACATCACGCCCGATCCGGTTTCCTTCACCGACTGCACGGATGAGAATGTGCTGCTGTGCGCATCCATCGGTGTGGTAAACGGTGTAGGAGACGGACGATTTGCCCCCGACTCCCCCATTCAGCGGCAGCAAGCAGCATCCATGCTGCATCGTTTGGCAACGCTGCGCACCGACTATGTTGACAGCACGAAAAATAAGATGCCCCACGTCTTTATTGACGGCGAAAACATCCGCTCATGGGCGCGCAGCGACGTGTATTGGGCCTGTAACAGTGGGATAATGACCGGCACAGGCAACAACGCATTCCGGCCGACCGGACAGTACACGCGAGAGCAATCCATTGTCACCATCCTGCGGCTCTACGATACATCTTATGCTGCCCCGCCTGTGGCAAACGCGGAAATACCCTATCATACCGTCCTTGACAACTCTGGTGCAGGCGTATCCCGTATGCATCTGGAGGATAAGGACGGCAATCGCCTGCTGACCGATTTTGAAGATACCGACGGTTATTTCTATGACATCACCGTATTCGGCGACTGGGTTGGTCTGATGTGGAACGAGCACGCCACTGCTGCGCTCTATCAGCCGACAACCGGCAAGCGCATAGATGGTTATTATTTTGATGGCATCGATGAGAAATATGGCGTAGCATGGGCATGGGCCTATGATGGTAAAGATGCTTTGGTTGTTTATGCCGACGGTACCACGGGAAAAACATGTATCCCTGAAACCATGTGGAGCGAGGGACGCGCCCTTGTATGGGCGGATGCCAATACGTTGGCCGCCATTGATAAAAACGGCAACACACTTTGGCAGTATAAGACTTCTGTCGATCAAGATACTCTTTTCTACGGCTTAGGAGATCGGCTGGTGATTGAGAAAGGCAATACCAATGCGCTGCTCACAAACGGCAAATTGGGTGCTGCTCAGACCTATTCCATTACACCGAGTAAATGGAGCACTAATTACATTGGTGGCAATAACGGATATTACACACTTTACGACCAAAATGGAAAAACACTGACCGGCAGCTATGCCAATGCACTTGATGAGGTTGGACAGGATATTTATTGCCGCTGGGTGAGTAACACCCAGTACGAGTACTTTCATTGTGCAGCAGGCGGCAGCCCGACCATATGTTGTTGCTCTGCGTCAGAATTGCCAAACGTTTGGAAAGCTCCTTGCTCTTCCATTTTCTGATGTCCTTTCCTTCAAAATGCACCAGACCGCCGTCATGCGCAATAAGACGGGAAATCATGCCCATTACCGTTGATTTTCCCGCGCCGTTAGGCCCAATCAGAGAGATGACCTTACCCTTTGGAATGGCAAATGTTACACCGTTTACAACGGTTTTTCCATCATACTGTTTTGTCAGTTCTTTTATCTGCATGATTATACCTTCTTTCTTGTCAGGAGTAGATACAGGAAATATAATCCTCCGCCCACCGTGATAAAGACACTCACCGGAACGGCATAAGTATAGACATGCTCCACGATGAGTTGCCCGCCAACCAGTACTATCATACCGAATAAGGCAGACCCCAATACCAACTGAGTATGGCGGAAGGTCTTAAGCAGCTGGCGCGAGAGATTGGCAATGATAAGCCCCAAAAAGGAGATTGGCCCTACCATAGCCGTAGCTACAGCGATGCACAGCGTCACGCCCAGCAACAAGCGCCGAATACAGCGATCATAGTCCACGCCAAGATTGATTGCCTGATCCTTTCCCAAAGTAAGCACATCCAATAGCCCCAGCTCCTTGCGAAGAACAACAATGATGCTCACCAGAAGAACAAGCGAAAAAACGATAATATCAGCGTTAATATTGCTAAAGCTTGCCACCAGCGTATTCAGTAAGCTGTCATATTCATTGGGATCCATCACTCTGGTCAGGGTTGTCTGGATACTGCCGAAAAAAGATGTCAGCACCGTGCCAACCAAAAGCACATACAGCACGTTATGCTTTGTCTTTTGAAATATCCAGCTGTAAATTATAGTGGCCGTAATTCCCATCAACACCACATCCACCGCGAATGACAAATTTGCATTGGAGGCCACCAGGCTGGCAGAACCGAGAAAGAACACCACTGCCGTATGAATCAAGGTATAAAGCGAGTTCATGCCGAGCAGACACGGCGTGACAATGGTGTTGTTAATGATAGACTGGAATACGACGGACGCCCCACCAATGGAAAATGCTGTGATCAGCATGACAATCAGTTTAGGCGTGCGAATTTTCAAAGCATAGGCCAATAGCTTGGGATTGGAAAAATTCACCTCTACCAGCATATAGCCGACCGCACACAACAATACAATCGCGGCAAGAATCAGAAGTTTTCGCCGATTTGCGCGAACTGCAAGGGTATTCATTGTTCTGCCCCTCCCTTCAGACAAGGCATGGCAGAGCAGCAACCTGTCCCGGCGCCGCCCATGCGGATTGCTTTCCGGCCATACTTGAGCCGATAGAATAACAGTGCGATAAAGATGAGGCTGCCCAGCGCTCCAACGATAAGCTCGATAGGCAACTCATAAGGAAAGATAACAACCCGACCGATCATGTCACACACCAGCACAAAAACAGCACCAAACAGCGCAGTATCCACCAAAGTGCCGCGAATTTTATCACCCTTATACATGGCAACCACATTGGGTACTATGAGACCGATGTATGAAATCGCTCCAACCACCACAACGATGCTGGCGGTGATCATCGCGGCGATAGTGAGTCCTGCGAAAAGAACCAGATTATAGGGCACGCCCAGATTCTTGGAAAAATCCTTACCCAGACCCACGATGTTAAAGTGATTGGCAAATAGAAAAGCCAGTACAACCAACGGAACGGTCAGCCAGACGATCTCATACCGACCTTTCAGCACCAGAGAAAAATGCCCGACCAGCCAAGAGGACAATGCCTGCGTCATCTCATATTTGTACGCCAGATAACTGGTTATGCCGCCGATGACATTGCCGAACATGATTCCTACAAGCGGAACCATTACCACATCTTTGAATGAAATACGCTGAATAAACCACACAAATATCCATGTACCTAATATGGCTGCGGCAAAGGCAAAAAACGCCCGCGTCCACAGTGTGGAAGTCGGCATAAATAGCAGCGCCAGTAGAATACCGAACTGCGCCGAGGAAATCGTAGCGCCGGTAGTGGGTGAAACGAACTTGTTGCTGCACAACTGCTGCATAATCAGACCTGCCACACTCATACCCACGCCAGTACACAGAATGGCCAGCAATCTCGGCAATCTGGAAACGAGAAATATTTCCCATAGATTCAGATCTCCTGCCAGCAATGCTTGCGGATTCATCTCAATCACGCCGACAAACAGAGAGCAGCAAGACAAAACAAGCAGCAAAGCAGACAGCACAAAAGTGGAACGAAATTGTTTGATAGGACTCTCCCCCTTAATTTAAAATGAGTTAGCTATAACTAACCTCCTAATAACATAAAACGATGTACAGCGGCGATTGGACTTACCATGCGTCACGCACTGCACATCGTATGCTTATTATATCACACCGAGTTAGCCATATGCAACTGTTAAAAATTTCTTTTTGGCGATCATATGCAGGATCATTCTGACAATCTGCGGCGAGCACGGCAATGGCCGCGTGTGCAGCGCTTTCCACGCCACCTTGCCGACCAGCTCTTTCTCTTCTTCCTTTCCCTTATTTACGCTTATGTGCCATGACCGTCACCATAGTCATACAAACTACCGCAATGCGTCCTTCATCGATTTCACGTACGCGCCGATGTGTGCAGGCGCATCTTTTCCGTATGTTTCCAGCAGCTTTATAATGGCCGAACCGACAATAGCGCCGTCAGAAATATCCGCCATTTTCCTTGCTTGCTCCGGCGTGGAAATACCAAACCCAATTGCGCAAGGGATATCGGTATTTTCTCTTACCACTTTGACGATAGACGCAAGATCTGTCTTGATTTCGCTCCTCATCCCCGTCACACCGAGACTGGAAACAATATATAAAAACCCCTCCGCTTCTTTTGCAATCATTGCAATGCGGTTTTCTGATGTAGGCGCGATCAGCGACACCAAGTCAACGCCGTATTTATGGCAGAACGGCAGGAATTCCTCTTTTTCCTCAAACGGTAAGTCGGGCAAAATCAATCCGTCAATCCCGATATCTTTGCAGGTGGAGATAAAGCGCTCCGCACCGTAAGAAAATATAACATTGGCGTAGGTCATAAAAACCATGGGCACCGTTACATCACGTCGTAGTTCCTTGACAAAATCAAAAATTTTATCTGTGGTAATTCCTCCGCGCAGGGCACGAAGGTTCGCTGCCTGAATCACAGGTCCTTCAGCGGTAGGATCGGAAAACGGGATGCCCAGCTCGATGAGATCTGCGCCGCCGGCTACGGCAGCACGGACCGCGGCGGCAGTCGTTTCCAAATCCGGGTCACCACAGGTGATAAAGGCGATAAACGCCTTTCCGTTTTCAAATGCACGTCTTATCTTACTCATGAATGTTCTCCCCTCTGTAACGGGCAATGGCGGCGCAATCCTTGTCGCCTCTGCCGGAAATGGTGATAACGATAATTTTCTCTTTCTCCATCATTGGGGCAATCTTCATCGCGTGTGCAACGGCATGCGCCGATTCAATTGCCGGAATGATCCCCTCGGTTTTTGCCAGATATTCAAAAGCGTTGACCGCCTCATCGTCTGTGACCGGAACATATTCCGCTCTGCCAATATCATGCAGGTAGGCGTGCTCAGGACCAATACCGGGATAGTCCAGCCCCGCGGAGATGGAATAAACGGGTGCAATCTGGCCATATTTATCCTGACAAAAATAGGACTTCATACCATGGAAGATACCTACCCTGCCGGTGTTGACGGTGGCCGCCGTCTCAAAGGTATCAATTCCCCTACCCGCTGCCTCGCAACCAATTAATCGGACATTCTCATCTTGGATGAAATGATAGAAGCTGCCGATGGCATTGGAACCGCCACCCACACAGGCGATCACCGCATCAGGCAATCGGCCTTCCTTTTGACAAATTTGTTCCTTGATTTCTTTGGAAATAACCGCCTGAAAATCACGAACGATGGTCGGGAACGGGTGCGGTCCCATCACGGAACCGAGACAATAATGGGTATCGCTGATACGGGCAGTCCATTCACGCATCGCTTCGGATACCGCATCCTTCAATGTGGCTGTTCCGGTTTTGACCGGAATGACCTCCGCGCCCAGCAACCGCATACGGTACACATTGAGTGCCTGACGAATGGTATCTTCTTCGCCCATGAAGACTACGCACTCCATACCCATCAGTGCAGCGGCGGTTGCTGTGGCAACGCCGTGCTGCCCCGCACCCGTTTCTGCGATCAGTCTGGTTTTACCCATCTTTTTTGCAAGCAGCGCCTGACCGAGCACATTATTGATCTTGTGTGCACCCGTGTGGTTCAAATCCTCACGCTTGAGATAAATTTTCGCACCGCCAAGGTCTTGTGTCATTTTTTCGGCAAAGTACAGTCTTGACGGTCTGCCCGCATATTCGTTAAACAGTTCGGTAAGCTGGCTGTTGAACGCAGGATCGTTTTTATAGTGTTCATATGCTTCTTCCAGTTCGATGACAGCATTCATCAGTGTTTCGGGAATATACTGTCCGCCGTGGATACCGAAGCGTCCGTTTGGATTGGTCATCTCTTATCTTCCTTTCTGACCGCGGCAACAAACGCCGCCATTTTTGTTTTATCTTTTCTTCCATCCGTTTCGATACCTGAGCTGACATCGACCGCAAATGGGTGTAGTGTCCGGATGGCTGCACCAACATTACCGGATTCCAGTCCTCCGGCAAGAAAATACGGTCGATGGATATTGCGTATCAGATTCCAGTCAAATACTGCCCCTGTACCGGCGCCCGAATCCAAAAGAACGAAATCCGCAGCGCTTTGCTCTACATCCGCAATGTCGCTTGCCGTTTTGATGCGAAAAGCCTTCATGATCGGCCGCTTGGTGTGCCTACGCAGCTGCGTAATATAATCGTCGCTCTCGTGGCCGTGAAGCTGTGCGATGTCAATTATGCCATTGTTCAAGCAGTCGGCAACGGTTTCCGGCTTTTCATCGACGAACACACCCACCGCTTTGATATCGGAGGCAAGCATTTGCTTCAGTTCTCCGGCTTTTTCGGGCGTCACGTATCGTTTGCTTTTTGGCGCAAAAACAAATCCGACATACTGCGGCTTTAGCTCGTTTGCAACCCGGATATCGCTTTCTCTGGAAAGACCGCAGAACTTTATCCCTGTCATAACGCACCTCGCAGTTCGCTAAGCTTGGCTTTTTTGTCAGATGCCCGCATTAAGGCCTCGCCTATGAGTATAGCATCCACACCAATCTCGCGCAGCTTTGCCACATCGTCGACACTGCTGACCCCGCTTTCGGAAACGAACAACACATCCGACGGTATCAGTTCCCGCAGCCTGCGGCTGTTATCGGGATCTACGGAAAAATCCTTGAGGTTGCGGTTATTCACACCGATAAGGCGTGCTCCGGCATGCAATGCCGTTTGCACCTCGCTTTCATCGTGCGCCTCGACCAGAGCGGACAGCCCAAGTTCATCGCAAATGCTGATATACGCTTTGATTTGCGCCTCGCTCAGGATAGCGCAGATGAGCAGAACCGCTGATGCACCGAGTGCTTTCGCGTGGTAAATCATGTATTCATCCACCGTGAAGTCCTTGCGCAGACAAGGAACGGAAACGGCGTTTGCGATTTCCTCCAAATACTTATCGCTGCCCAAAAACCATTTTGGTTCAGTCAGCACAGAAATGCAGTCCGCTCCCGCTTGCTCATACTCCTTTGCAATTTGCAGATATGGAAAGTCCGGTGCGATAATGCCTTTGGACGGAGACGCTTTTTTGCACTCGCAAATGAAAGATATTTCCGGCGTTCGCAATGCGTTTTCAAAGGCGAAGCTTCCTTTTGGGAGCGAAAGCGCTTGTCGACGAATTTCTTCAAGCGGTATATTGCTTTTTGCCTGCTCGGTACGCGCACGGGCGTGATCGGCAAGACGGTCAAGAATCGTCATGCCTCCACCTCCGGACGGTTGCTGACCGCAATGAATTTGTTAAGCGTTTGCAACGCCTTTCCCGAATCAATGATTTCCGCGGCAAGTTCAATGCCGTTCTGTATGCTGTCTGCCTTCCCGCCAATGTAAAGCGCCGTTCCCGCATTCATCAAAACCGCATTTCTCATGTGTCCTTTTTCGCCCCTTAAAATATCAAGCGTGATTTTTGCATTTTCCTGTGGCGTACCGCCCCGTAAATCCTCTTTGGTGCAGCGCGCAAAGCCGAAATCCTCCGGAGCGATGACAGAAGTCTTGAACCAGCCGTCTCTGATTTCGCATACGGTAGTCGGTGCACTCATAGAAATCTCGTCAAGCTTATCCTGTCCGTACACCACCATACCCCGCTTGATTCCCATATTGATTAGCACCTGTGCGAGCGGCTCAACCAGGTAATCATCATACACACCGAGCAACTGCATCGACGGAGCGCCCGGATTTGTCAGCGGTCCGAGAATGTTAAACACCGTACGGAAACCAAGCTCCTTGCGAATTGCGCCCACATATTTCATGGATGTGTGATACTTCTGCGCAAAAAAGAAGCACATACCGACCTCGTTTAGCAGCTCCTTACATTTTGCGGGGCTTTGCTGAATGTTCACACCGAGCGCTTCCAGACAGTCTGCCGTGCCGCATTGCGAGGAGGCTGCTCGGTTGCCGTGCTTTGCAACTTTCATTCCCCCCGCTGCCGCCACGAGGGCAGAAGTGGTGGAAATATTGAAGCTATGTGCATTGTCCCCGCCGGTACCCACAATTTCAAACAATTCCATACCGGTTTCGACTTTGGTTGCGTGTGCTCGCATCGCCGCTGCGCAACCTGCGATTTCATCGGTGGTCTCGGCTCTTGCGCTTTTGGTAGATAACGCGGCAAGAAACGCAGCGTTCTGTGTGGGTGAGGTTTCACCGCTCATGATTTCATTCATAACGGTATATGCCTCATCATAGGTGAGGTCTTCCTTATTTACAATCTTTACGATTGCTTCTTTAATCATGGCTCATATCTCCTTTATGAAATTTCTAAGCATCTGTTTTCCGTTCGGCGTCATGATGGATTCGGGATGAAACTGCACGCCATAGATGGGATACGTTTCATGCTGCACCGACATGATTTCACCGTCAGTGGTAACAGCAGTGATTTTCAAGCATGCCGGAATGGTATTGGCCTCTGCCGCAAGCGAGTGATAGCGGGCTACCGGAGCGCTTTCGGGACAGCCGCAAAACAATGGACATTCCGTATCAAACTTAACGGTCGACTGTTTTCCGTGCATTAATTTTTTTGCATAGGTGATGGTTGCGCCAAATGCGGCACATATGGCCTGATGGCCGAGACAAACGCCGAGAATCGGAATTTCCTTTCCGAGTTCCGTTACGGCTTGGATGAGCACGCCTGCATCTTGCGGTCTGCCCGGACCGGGAGAAAGGATAATGCGGTCGGGATGCAAGGCGCGGATTTCCTGAACTGTCATTTCATCATTTCGGATAACCTTGATATCCGGCTCAATTTCTCCGATGAGTTGATACAGATTATAAGAAAAACTATCATAGTTATCTATCAAAAGGATCATAATTCCGCCTCCTGTGCAAGTTCAAGTGCTTTCAATGCAGATTTTGCTTTGTTCAGGCACTCTTCAAACTCCTTTTCGGGAACGGAATCCGCTACAATTCCGGCTCCACTTCTGACAAAAACCTTGCCATTTTTCTTGTAGGCAATGCGAATGGCAATGCAGGTGTCCATATTGCCGGTGAAGTCGATATATCCAATGGCACCACCGTAAATACCGCGCTTGTTGTTTTCCAGTTCTCCGATGAGCTGACAGGCCCGAATCTTTGGCGCACCGGAAAGTGTTCCGGCAGGGAGCACCGCTTCAATCGCATCGAGCGCATCTTTATCCTGACGAATCTGGCCTTGCACCGTAGAGCCGATGTGCATGACATGGGAAAAACGTTCGATGCAGTGCAGCTTTTCTACCGCAACCGTGCCGAATCTGCTGATTTTACCGAGATCATTTCGCCCTAAATCGACCAGCATATTGTGTTCGGCAAGCTCCTTTTCGTCTGCAAGCAACGCTGCTTCCAACGCTTTGTCCTCTGCATCGGTTTTTCCTCTGGGTCTTGTTCCCGCCAGTGGAAAAGTATGCAGCACGCCGTTTTCTAACTTCACCAGCGTTTCGGGAGACGCACCTGCAACCTCTACATCCGTTCCCGAGAAATAAAACATATATGGCGAAGGGTTGATGGTGCGAAGCACACGGTAGGTATTGAGCAGGCTGCCTTCAAAGGGAGCGCTTAGTCGATTGGAAAGCACAATTTGGAAGATATCCCCCTCTCGAATATAATGCTTTGCTCGCTCTACCATGCCGCAGAATTGTTCTTTGTCAAACAACGGGGTAACTTCGCCCAGCAGCCTACCGCCCGGCTCATGCTTCTTTGCACCATTCCGAATCAGATCGACAAGTCGGTTCAGTTCCATGACTGCTTTGTTATATTCGACTTCTACATCGCCCAGAGGCATATTGACGATGAGGATGATTTTCTGCCGGAGATGGTCAAAGGCGATGACCTTATCAAAAAGCATCAGGTCAATATCTTTAAAGGCTTCGGTGTCCTCCACATCACATCGCACCGCCGGCTCACTATATTTGAGAAAATCATAGGAGAAATAACCAACCAGTCCCCCGGTAAAGGTGGGCAGATGCTCCAAGCGGGGACTTTTGTAATCGGCAAGTATCTGACGGAGATAGTCAGACGGGTTATCCGTCTTGACTGTAACATTACCAGCTTTCATTTTACCGTCTATACAGGTGATCTCTAACTTCGGGTCAAAGCCAAGAAAGGTATATCGCCCCCAAGTCTCATTTGCCTGCGCGGATTCCAGCAGATAGCAATGCGTGGATACGTTTTTCAGTATCTTCATCGTTTCAATCGGTGTGGTGAAATCAGACAGGATTTCAAGGCTGACCGGCAGCACGTTATATTTCCCAGTAGCCGCAATTTTTTTCACATCACGCAGGTCCGGTGAAATCTTCATAGCAAATACCTCCAAACAAAAAACTCCTTTGACTTTCCGTCAAAGGAGTAAAACAAAAACGCCCCTGACAGAAATATGCTCTCTGTCAAGGACGAATAATATAAACACTATCCGCGGTGCCACCTTGATTCACGGCATGACCCGTGCGCTTAGCAGGATACCAACATATCCCCGGCAAATGACGTCTGCCTGCAACGTCGCAGAATACTCTGTGAAAAACACATTTGACTGCGCCCTCAGCGGTCCATTTGACAACTTGTTTCTTACCTGACTCTCAGCACCACAGGCTCTCTGTAAAGGCATCATTGCCGTTATCTCCGCTTCAACGGTTTGAATATGAAATTATGATTATTATACTCCCCACTGTTGTGGATGTCAATAGGTTTATCAGAATAACGGCAAACGGTTTTGTAGGAGTACAATACATCTTGGACAGTTGAATAAAAAAGGGATGAAGGATAAGGCCTCATCGGTTAAAGTTGAGTTGCTACACTTAACTTGACGAGAGGGGGCCATAT
>NZ_JBQKJP010000026.1:0-38395 GCF_052117205.1 Candidatus Agathobaculum pullicola
GCTGGATATGGTAGATGAAAAGAAAATCGCCCTCAACCCGGCTTATGAGCTGTCTTTCCTCAAAAAAGAGGAACAGCGGGACTTGCTGGACGCGATGGACAGCGAACAGGCTACCCCCTCTCTATCCCAGGCCCAGCGGCTCAAGAAATACAGCCAGGAGGGACATCTGACCCTTGATATGATGCGCGTCATCATGGGTGAGGAAAAGAAAAGTGATCTCGACAAAGTGACTTTCACCTCCGACACCCTGCGGAAGTATTTCCCCAAAAGCTATACGCCCCAGCGGATGCAGGAAACTATCATCAAGCTGCTGGAGGCATGGCAGAAAAAGCGCCAGAGAGACCAGGAACGATGAAAGGAGCCGCCTATGAGGGATTTTTCAGCCCGTGAGCTGAAAGGACACAACATTCTCGCCGTGGAGCGTTTTCAGGACAACACCCGCTGGATGATCGAGTTTTCCGTTCAGCGTCCCAGTTCTTACGGTAGCCCCGGTGATGAAATGCGGCTGTTTCTCACAGAGGACGGGTATCAGGCCGCTCTCCTGAGTCAGCAGCGCCGGGAAATCAAAATCAAGCGGTATGCCCATGTGATCGAGGGCCATGTCCTCGACTTCAAGCCTAAAAGAAAGCATCACCCTTGATATGTTGTATGTTGGAAGAAATAGACCATTGCGAGATTGGGGGGATATATATGCACGCAGTTGAAGATTTGGAAAACACACTGAAGGATATCTTTATAACTACTGAATCGACTTACAACCAGCAAGTCGAACTGGAAAACCTTTTGGAAGAAGTTGATCCGCGGTCTCTTATTCGTATCATCTGGGAAAACTCCGAGACCATATACTCTTTTCGCACTGAAAAAAACAGAGAGCAGTGCATGGAGTATTGTGAATCAGAGCTTTTCAAGAAGTGGGTAACGCTTCTATATTCTGAAAATGGTTCCGGTAGCCCAATTGATGCTCAAACGATAAATCTTTGGCTATTACATGATGCAGGATTTCTTATCACCGCTGATTTTTATCTCGCCTTGGATGGCAATGAGTATGTTACAGAGTGTCGCCTCTATAAAGGGGTCAATTGGGAATGTAGTGAAGTCAGTTCGCAGTTAGATGCATTGATTGCCGATCTCGACAAAACGGTCAGAGGTGTTTCAGAGGATGATGTATTTTATGACCTGTAACACGATTAAATACGAACGGCAAGGCAGGTGATATAGCATGGCTGTTTTTCGTGTGGAACGCACAGGTGATTACACCGTCATGAGTAACTTCCATCTGAAAGATAAACGGTTGTCGTTGAAAGCGAAAGGACTGCTTTCTCAGATGCTGTCTTTGCCGGACGATTGGGACTACACCTTATCTGGTCTTTGTTTTATCAACCGGGAAAGCAAAGACGCCATTCGTTCTGCAATCAACGAACTGGAACGTGCGGGGTATATCCGACGCAGGCAGACTATAGATGCCACCGGAAAATTTGGGGCCAATGAATACAGCATCTATGAGCGCCCCATTACAGATGTTCCGTCATCGGAAAATCCGACAACGGAAAAACCGATAACGAAGAAACCGTTGCCGGAAAATCCGACACAATTAAATACTAAGAAATCAAGTACCCAAAAACAAAATACTCATAGAGCAAGTACCGATTCTATTCCCTTCCGGGAGCCAGCGGCAGCACAGCTGCCGGAACGGAAAGGAAGGGATGCGATGTCTGTCTCGGAGATGGAAAGTTATCGGGATTTGATTCTGGAGAACATCGAGTATGACCACCTGTGCCGGGAGTTTACCACCTACCGGGAGGACCTGGACGAGATTGTGGAGCTGATGGTGGAGACCGTCTGCGCCAAGCGGAAAACCACCCGGATCGCTGGCAGCGACTTTCCCCATGAGGTGGTCCGCTCCCGGTTTTTGAAGCTGGACTGCTCCCACATCGAGTTTGTCATGGAGTGCCTGCGGAACAATACCACCGAAATCCGCAACATGAAGCAGTATCTGCTTGCGGTGCTGTTCAATGCGCCGACCACGATCAGCAACCACTACACCGCACAGGTCAACCACGATATGTACGCAGGCGGCTGGTAAACAGCCGCTTTTCTGCTGCCCGGACGCACCGGGAGAAAGGATTTTGCCATGAAACGCCCCCTTGCTTACATTACGGCTCCCTGGAGCAACAGCCAGTATGAGAACGCCGAGAACGCTGCAGCCTACTGCCGTCAGGTGTACGACGCCGGGTATTCGCCCATCTGCCCGGTGCTGTTCCTGCCCTCCTTCCTCAAGGACGAGATCCCCCAGGAACACAAGGACGGGCTGGATATGGCGCGGGACTACCTGCGCCGATCCCATGTGCTGGTGGTCTGCGGCCACGGTATCGACGAGACCGTGAAGAATGACATCGCCACCGCCGAGCGCCTGCGGATCACCGCTACCACCCTGGACGGTATCCTGACCGTGAAGGGGCAGGGGCGCGGGAAAGGAGGTGCGCGCCATGCCTGAGCGTAAGACCGTGGGCCAGCTGATGGAGGAAATGCGCCTCAAAGCCGGGGCACAGAACTATCACGGCCATGAGTACATGGATTTGGAGCGGTTTGCCGAGGACACCCGGCACATGATTATCTTCGATGTGCTGACCCACGATTCCCCGGTTGGCTGGAAAGGCGAACGGACCCGCCTGTTTCTGACGGAGGCCGGATACCAGAAAAGCCTGGAGAACCAGGAAAAGGGCCACATCAAGATTCTCAGCCATGCCAAGGTGCGCCAGGGCCACCTGTACTATGACCACCCCGGCCAGCTTCGCTGAAAGGAGCCTGCCATGCTGAAATACCTGCTGCGGCGGCTGGTGGTCCCGCCTTAGTATCAAGCGCCACCCCTGCAAAATCCGTGGATAGGAGGCGAGAAAAATGCAGGAGGAAGTGGAAAACAGGACTTTGACGCTGGTAGTCAGCGGAACAAAGTTCACCGGGCGGCTGCTGAAAGCCGCCATCACCAAGTACCTTGCCCACCGCAAGGAAAAGAAGCTGCAAAAGCAGAAAAGCCGGGATGCGCCCGTGATTCCCCACGGCAAGCAGACAGTGAAGCAGCTGATCGGCCAGAATCAGGGCGTTTCCAACATCGAGATCACCGACCCCTCCATCAAGGAGTTTGAAAAGATCGCCCGGAAATACGGCGTTGACTATGCGGTGAAGAAGGACCGCAGTAGCTCCCCGCCCAAATACCTGATCTTTTTCAAGGGCCGGGACGCGGATGCCCTGACTGCCGCCTTTACCGAGTACACCGGCAAAAAGGTCAGGAAGGCGGAGAAATCCGAGCGCCCGTCCGTGCTGGCAAAGCTGAGCCAGTTCAAGGCGTTGGTGAAACACGCCGTCGTGGATCGGAACAAGCGAAAGGAGCTGGAACGATGAAAAAGCAGCTTGACATCAAAAAGCTCCTTTTGCTGAACCTGCCATATATCCTGATGGGGCTGTTCGCCACCAACTTCGGGGAGGCGTGGCGGATGGCTGTGGGTGCGGACGCTTCGGCAAAAATGCTCTCGTTCTTCTCCACCCTGCCGGTGGCGCTGGCCAGCTGGTGGCCCAGCCTGCACCCCCTGGACCTGCTGGTGGGGCTGTGCTGCGGCGCTGGCCTGCGGCTGGCGGTCTATCTCAAAAGCAAGAACGCCAAGAAGTATCGCCACGGCATGGAGTACGGGTCCGCACGATGGAGTGCATAATCTTAAGTGTAAAGAACTCTACATGGACGCACAGGAGGATATGCACATGAATGATTACAACAAAATCACAGCCCTTTACTCCCGCCTTTCCGTAGGCGACGAGGACAGGGACGGCGGCGAAAGCAACTCCATACAGAACCAGAAGAAGTTTTTGGAAAGCTACGCCAGACAGCTAAAATTGACGAATATCCGGCACTACATTGACGACGATGAAAGCGGCAGATTTTTCGACCGCTCCGCCTACTCCCGCATGATAGAGGACGTAGAAAACGGTAAAATCGGCGTGTGTATTATGAAAGACATGACCCGCTGGGGGCGCGACTATCTCCAAGTCGGCAACGCTATGGAGATATTCAGACGGAACAATGTGCGCTTTATCGCGGTCAACAACGGGATAGACAGCGAGAAGCCCGACACATTGGAGTTTGCGCCCTTTATCAACATCATGTCGGAGTGGTACGCAAAGGACATCAGCAAGAAAGTAAAGACCGGCATTAAGACGAAGGGCATGAGTGGAAAGCCGATTGCCACCGAAGCTCTCTATGGCTATGTCAAATCCCCGGACAACAAGGATTTTTGGATAATCGACGAGGAAGCCGCCGGAGTTGTCCGTTTGATTTTTCGCCTGTTTCTGGACGGGAAAAACCGCAACCAAATCGCCGTATATCTGACGCAGGCGCAAATCCCAACGCCCACATTCTACATGAAAGAGCGCGGGCGGGGAACGTGCAAAAACAGGGCGCTCAATGAGGATAACCGTTACAAGTGGAACAAAGCCACTTTGACCCATATCCTTACACGGCAGGAGTATTGCGGCGATGTAGTCAACTTCAAGACTACAAAGCATTTCCGGGACAAGCGGAACCACTATGTAGACCGGAGCCAATGGCAGATAACCGAAAATGTGCATGAGCCGATTATTGACCGCGCCGACTTTGAAACCGCACAGCGGATTTTGGAAAACGCGCCCGTCAGACGCCCCAACGGGGACGGGGAAATCCACCCTTTGTCGGGCTTGCTTTTCTGTAAGGATTGCGGCGCAAAAATGCACATCCGCATAGATTACAGAAACGGCGGCAAGCGGCACGTTGCCTATTGCAGCGAGTACCACAAGGGAAAAGCCAAAAACCCCAAATGCCATTCCCCGCACATCATTGACGCGGACTTGCTCATGCAGACCGTCGCGGAAGTGCTGAAGAAAATCGAGGACTATTCTATCAGCAACCGGGCGGAGTTTGAAGCCTTAGTGAAAAAGAACCTTGCCATGCAGCAGACCGACCAGACCAAAAAGCAGCAGAAGCGTATCCCACAAATCACGACGCGCCTTGAACAGATCGACAAGGTGCTGAACAAGCTCTATGAGGACAACGCCCTCGGCACTATCCCGCAAGACCGCTACGAGCAAATGTCGCAGAAGTATTCAGAAGAATACTACGCATTGAAAACGGAGCTTTCCATACTCCAAGAGCAGCTATCCGCTTATGAGAACGCGGGAGGACGGGCGCAGAAGTTTTTGAAGCTGACGGAACGCCATGCCGCCTTTACTGACCTCACCCCCGCCATTCTCAACGAGTTTATCAGCAGGATTGAAGTGCATGAGCGCGACCAGAAAAGGGCGAGATACGCAATCCAGCACATCAGCATATATTTCAACTATATCGGCAGATTTGAGAACGAAGTAACGCAGCTTGCAGAGCCGACAGAGCAGGAAATCCGGCAAATGCGGGAAGAAATCGAAGAAGCCAAAAAGGAAAAGAGCCGCGCCTACCACCGGAAGTATTCAAGGGAGTACCGGGCGCGAAACCTTGAAAAGCAGCGGGAGTATGAGCGTATCAAGGCGCGGGAATACCGGGCAAGGAGAAAGGCGCAGACCGCCGCCGCACAGCCCGCACAGTAAAACAGAATAACCGACAACCAAGAGGGATTTTCCGGCTACGGGAAGTCCCTCTTTTGTGCCCGGAGAAAGGAGCTGCCTATGGCAGAACAGACCCCCGACAGTATCATCACGACGCAGAGAAACGGGCAGACTATTGTTGCGGAGTTATTTTTCAATCACAGCAGCACAGAAACATTCCGCGACAAGCTGCTCAAGACGATACTTGCCGACAGTTCGTGTTTATCTGCGTCTGACGGTCAAGAGCCGGAAAAATCGGAAATCTTGCGATAACAGCCGCCCCGACGATACATTCCACGTCCGGGCGGTTTTTATCGTCAAAAACGCCGTTTTCTCCAAGTCAAGAGCCGGAGAAAACACCCGAAAAATGCCCCTATTGCGTAACAGGGGCACAGAAAGGAGTTTGCATGAGAACAGGGCTTACCAAGCAGGAAAAGACCACCGATATTTGGTTTGACGAGAAAGACCCCCTTATCCATATCCGCACCCACAACACCGCCTTGAAAAAGCGTCTGCTTGCATACAGCCGCCGTTATCCGGCGATCTGCCAGCAGACTGACGCAGACCCGGAAACGGGCTGCATGGAGTTTGACATTGAGAAAGGCCGCTTCTCTTTCCGTCTGACCGCCCCATACAGCGAGGAACGGCGGGCGGTATGCCAGAGAGAGCAACGTCGCCGACAGGCTGAAATAGAGTTGAAATGTTCATAGTTTTGTGCTATACTTTTTCTAAAAGCAGAGTAATACTGCGGAATTGATTGGAGGACAACACAATGGTTACATTTATGAGATTAAGATAAAACCGCGAGTTATGTTGCGGTTATCCGTATTGCATAACTCGCTTATTGAAGCAGAGATGTAATTACGGAGGAAAAACAAATGAATAATAATTTATCACGCTTTGCAGACAGCAAGGTTTATTTTCAATGCCCAATTTGCACAAAATCAATGGATATACAAGGCAATAGCCTAATTTGTAGACATGGACATTGCTTTGATATTTCAAGATATGGGTATGTAAATTTGTTGTTAAAATCATCGCCCAAAACCAACTACAGCAAGCGGTCTTTTGACAACCGGCACCAAATTTTGGAGTATGGCATGTATGATGTTGTGTTGGAGAAAATCATACAGTTTATTTCTGATACGCCATCTATAAGAAACATTTTAGATGTTGGTTGCGGCGAGGGTTTCTATGCAAGGCAGATACAGCAAAGAACAGAACGAAACATCTTTGCCTTTGACTTGTCAAGGGAGGCAATACAGATTGCATCAAAAAAAGACAAGCGCAAAGCAGTGAAGTGGTTTGTTACTGACTTATCAAAAATCCCTTTGAAAGACGGAAGTATGGATTGTATTTTAGACATATTTTCGCCTGCACACTACAAAGAATTTCAGCGATTGCTATCTCCTAACGGATATGTTGTGAAAGTAATTCCTACGAAAAATCATTTGAGGGAAATCAGGACTAAAGTGCAAGCACACTTGAAAAATCCAGATTATTCAAATGAGTCTGTCGTTGAATATTTTGAGAAATATCTTAAAACCATTTCAAGAGAAACGGTTTCAGCCACCGTACAGTTGTCATCAGAACAAAGAATGTCGTTTATTGAAATGACGCCGCTTCTCTTTTGCGTTGAAAAAGATTGCGTTGATTGGCGTACTCTCACACATTTGACAATCGAAGCTGATGTTTTAATAGGAATGTATTAAAGGGCGTATTGATATTTAATATTCCCATTTATTGAGCAGAACGGAGTAAACCAAACACCCTAATCAAAAGGACAGCCGAGGAAATCGACTGTCCTTTTTCTATGCCGACAGGTAGAAAGGAGTGACCACCCATGACGAAACCGAGAGAAAAAAAACGCGAGGAATTGCAAGCCGAGATTGAGGACGGGAAGAAGAAAATCCGGCAGCTTGAAAATCGGGAAAAGGTGTTGCGGCAAAAGTTATCCCAAGAGGAACGCCGGACGCGCAGCCACCGGCTGGTCGTCCGAGGCGCAGTCTTTGAGAGCATTGTGCCGGAAGCCAAGACCATGACCGATGAGGAAGCCGCCGCCTTTCTCCGGCTTGCCCTGACGAGCGAGGAAGCGCGGGCTTATCTGAAAAAACGCACCGAGGGCGGGAAAAGCGAATAATCCCTTTGGAACAAAGGGCGCACTTATACACCCTTGCGGGCGTGTGCGCTCTGCCGAGGGCGTATCTCCGCACAGGGAACTTTCCCCGCGCTCCGATATGGCGGCTTTGCCGCAACAAGGGGCTGCACCCCTTGCGCCGCTTACGCGGCTATCCCTGCACACCCACAAAAACAGTACACCCGCCGTTGGCGTCTGTACCATTTTTGCGGGTTTGGTTATCCTATCCGGGAGGTGATACCCATAGCCATTTACCATTGTAACATCGGCATTGTGAGCCGAGGAAAAGGCAAGTCAGCCGTTGCCGCAGCCGCCTATCGAAGCGGCGAGAAAATCACAAACGAGTGGGACGGAATGACCCATGACTACACCCGCAAGCGCGGCGTTGTCCATACGGAAATCCTACTGCCGCCCCATGCCCCGCCCTCTTTCTCTGACCGTTCAACCTTGTGGAACAGCGTGGAGCTTTACGAGAAAGCCGGGAACGCCCAGCTTGCCAGAGAGATTGACGCAGCACTCCCCATAGAATTATCCAGAGAGGAACAGATCCGGCTTGTCCGTGAATACTGTTCCTCTCAATTTGTTTCAAGAGGAATGTGCGTTGATTTTGCCATTCACGACACCGACAGCGGCAACCCCCATTGTCATATCATGCTTACCATGCGCCCCCTTGACGAGCGCGGCGCATGGGCGGCGAAGTCCAAAAAGGAATATGACCTTGACGAGAACGGCGAGCGCATACGCTTACCAAGCGGCAGATACAAGACACACAAAGTTGACCTCACAGGCTGGAACGACAAGGGCAACGCGCTTTTATGGCGCAAGGCATGGGCGGATATTTCAAACGCCTACCTTGAACGCGCCGGACACCCGGAGCGTATCGACTACCGCAGCAACGCCGAGCGCGGCATTGACGAGCTGCCCACCGTCCACATGGGCGTAGCGGCCTGTCAAATGGAGAAGAAAGGCATAGCCACCGAGAAAGGCGAGCTGAACCGGAATATCCGAAAGGCAAACCGCCTTATCCGGGAAATCAGGGCGCAGATTGGAAAGCTCAAAGAATGGATTGGCGAACTGTTCAAGGCGCGGGAAACCGCCCCGGAGCAGCCCCCGCAATCCCCCGGCCTTGCAAATCTGCTGATGAAGTATTTAAGCGTTCAGAGAGAAAAGAGCCGGAAGTATTCGCAGAGTTGGCAAAGGCAGCACGCCGCCGATGAACTGAAAACCGTTGCAAAGGCGGTCAACTATCTTTCCGAGCATGGTATTTCTACCCTTGCGGAGCTGGACGCTGCCCTTTCCTCTGTCAGCGACCAAGCCGACGCTATCCGGGAGGGCATGAAAACCGCCGAGAAGCGCATGAAAGAATTGCAGAAATTGATTGAATACGGGAAGAACTACACCGAGTACAAGCCCATTCACGACGAGCTGAAAAAGCTGAAAAATGGCTGGACGAGCAAGCGTGACAAGTACGAGGAAGCCCACCGCGCCGAGCTTACGCTATGGAACGCAGCGAGCCGCTATCTCCATGCAAATCTGCCGAAAGGGACAAAGACCTTGCCTATCTCTGAATGGGAAAAAGAGTACGCCACTCTCAGCGGGCAGAGAACAGCGGAATATACCAAGCTGAAAGAAACCCGCGCCGAGGTTGCCGAGCTGCACAATATCCGCAAGTGCGTTGATATTGCACTGAAAGCCGACCAGCCGGAGCAGACCCGCGCCAAGCGGCACGACTTAGAACGATGAATGGAGTTGAGATTTTTGTACTACACCCAAGAACAGATAGACCGGGCGAATCAAGCCGACCTTGTTTCTTTCCTGCAATCACAGGGCGAGCAGCTTACCCGCGCCGGGAATGAATACCGCTGGAAACGGCACGACAGCTTGACCGTCCGGGGAAACAAATGGTACAGGCACAGCCAGAGCAAGGGCGGCGGCCCCGTTGATTTTGTTATAGAGTTTTTCGGCAAGAGCTTCACCGAAGCCGTGGAACTTCTCACAGGAGAAAAGGGAGCCGCACCGCCGCCGGACAGACCTTGCCCCGCGTCCCTTTCCGACTTCCGGCTACCACCCCCAAACAGCGACAACCGAACAGCGAGGAACTACCTCACAGCAGCCCGCCGCATTGATGAAGATGTGACGGGCTTTTTCTTTGCCCGCGGCGATATTTACGAGGACGCAGCCCACCACAACGCCGTATTTGTGGGGCGGGACGAGGACGGAATACCGCGCTACGCCCACAGCAAGGGAACGGCGGGAAACTTCCGGCTCGATGTGAAAGGCAGCGACAAAGCCTTTAATTTCTGTTACCGGGGCGAGGGCGACAGGCTTTTTGCCTTTGAAGCCCCCGTTGACCTGCTCTCTTTCCTCTGCCTGTTCAAAAAGGAATGGCAGAAGCAGAGCTATTTGTCATTGGGCGGCGTGGGAGAAAAAGCCCTATTGCGTTTCCTTTCTGACCGTCCGAACATCAAGACCGTTTACCTCTGCCTTGACAGCGACCAAGCCGGAAACGACGCTTGTAGCCGCCTTGCGGAGCTTGTGCCGGAGGGCTTGACCGTCCACCGCCTTGTGCCGCTGTTTAAGGACTGGAACGAGGTATTGCAGCACCGGGCAGAAATCACAGACGGGAAGTATATCCAGGAAGCAGTTTACGGCCTGAAAGAGCCGCCGCAGGAAGAAACCGTCGAGATTATCCGCATGAGCGAGGTTGACACGCAGACCGTTGAATGGCTATGGGAGCCGTATATCCCTTTCGGGAAAGTAACCATTGTGCAAGGCAACCCCGGCGAGGGCAAGACCACCTTTGCCCTACGCCTTGCCGCTGCCTGCACCACCGGGGGAACGCTGCCGGGAATGAAGCCCCTGCCGCCATTCCAAGTGATTTACCAGACCGCCGAGGACGGGCTGGGCGATACCGTCAAGCCCCGCTTGATAGAAGCCGAAGCCGACCTTGACCGCGTGCTTGTGATTGATGAAGCCAAGCGGGAGCTTACCCTCTCCGACGAGCGCATAGAAAAGGCAATCACGCAGAACGGGGCGCGGTTGATTATCCTTGACCCAATACAGGCGTACATGGGCGAAAAGACCGACATGAACCGGGCAAACGAAGTGCGCCCCATGTTCCGCCGTCTTGCCGATGTTGCCGAGCGTACCGGGTGCGCCGTTATCCTTATCGGACACTTGAACAAAGCTGCCGGAGGGCAGAGCGCATACCGGGGCTTAGGTTCTATCGACTTCCGCGCCGCAGCAAGGAGCGTCCTGCTGATCGGGCGCGTGAAGCGGGAGCCGAATGTGCGTGTTATCGTCCATGACAAATCTTCCCTGGCGCCGGAGGGCAAGCCCGTTGCCTTTTGCCTTGACCCGGAAACAGGCTTTTCATGGATTATAGCCTTTGTGAAGACACTCTTTAATGAATACCATCGTGAGCAATGCTCGGAAAGGAGGACAGCGTAAATGAAAACCATCTATCGTCGGATTGTGCCGCCTTAGCTTCGGCAGCAGTCCCCATAATCATTCCAACGAAAGGAGGTAAACGCCGCAATGCAGGATGAAGTCAACACCAAAGTTGTTGCAATCATGATCAAGGGCGGAAAAATCTCAGCCGAGGTGCTGAAAAAGGCACTGGACAAGTTCGTGCAGGAGATTGAGAAGGCGCAGAAGCAGATGCAGCAGCCAAAAAACTATCGCGGCAAGCAGTCCATCAAGCATCTGATGAGCCAGAACGCCGCCATCTCCAACATCGAAGTGACAGACGGCAACATCAAGTCCTTTGAACGAACAGCCAATAAATACGGTCTGGACTTTGCGCTCAAGAAGGACATTTCCGTTGAACCGCCCAGCTATCTTGTCTTCTTCAAGGGACGGGACGTTGATGTCATGACCGCCGCCTTCAAGGAGTTTTCCGCCAAGACGGTCAAGCAGAAGGAACAGCCGTCCATCCGGCATAAGCTGGATCAGGAGAAAGCCCAGAGCAAGGCGCAGCACAAGGAGAAGGTCAAGGTCAAAACCAAGGATCGGGGTGTGGAGCTGTGAGCAAACCCGATGTGAAGAAGCTCATTCTTCTGAACCTTCCGTATGTTTTCGCCTTCTACTTTGCGGATAAGATTGCTGCCGTGTTTCGTCTCGCTCCCGGCACGGAGTTCATCGACAAGCTGACAAACGGCTTTGCTGTATTCGGCACTGCCTTTGCAAACCCGCTTCCCAGCTTTCATCCCATCGATCTGCTCATCGGTCTGATTGCCGGCGCGTTGCTCAAGCTGGCGGTCTACGTCAAAGGCAAGAACCGCAAAAAGTTCCGGCAGGGCGAAGAATACGGATCTGCACGATGGAGTGCATAATTTTAAGTGTAAATGACACATACATGGACGCACAGGAGGTTATGCACATGACTGATTATAGCAAAATTACAGCCCTTTACTCCCGCCTTTCCGTAGGCGACGAGGACAGGGACGGCGGCGAGAGCAACAGCATACAGAACCAAAAAATATTTTTGGAGAACTATGCCAGAGGGCAGCACCTAACCAATATCCGGCACTACATCGACGATGACGAAAGCGGCAGGTTTTTTGACCGTTCCGCCTACTCCCGCATGATGGACGATGTGGAAAACGGGAAAATCGGTGTCTGCATTATGAAAGACCTTACCCGCTGGGGGCGTGACTATCTCCAAGTCGGCAACGCTATGGAGATATTCAGACGGAACAACGTGCGCTTTATCGCGGTCAACAACGGCATTGACAGCGAGAAGCCCGACACATTGGAGTTTGCGCCCTTTATCAATATCATGTCGGAGTGGTATGCAAAGGACATCAGCAAGAAAGTGAAA
Organism: Candidatus Agathobaculum pullicola; assembly: GCF_052117205.1. Taxonomy (NCBI): domain Bacteria; kingdom Bacillati; phylum Bacillota; class Clostridia; order Eubacteriales; family Butyricicoccaceae; genus Agathobaculum; species Candidatus Agathobaculum pullicola. The sequence goes on from NZ_JBQKJP010000026.1 coordinate 12,561, forward strand.
ACGGGCATTAAGACCAAGGGCATGAGTGGAAAGCCGATTGTCACCGAAGCCCCTTACGGCTATGTCAAAGACCCGTACAACAAGGATTTTTGGATAATCGACGAAGAAGCCGCCGAGGTTGTCCGTTTGATTTTCCGTCTGTTTATCGGCGGGAAAAACCGCAACCAAATCGCCGTATATCTGACACAGGAGCAAATCCCAACCCCCACTTTCTATATGAAAGACCGAGGGCGGGGAACCTGTAAAAATAAGACGCTCAACGAGGATAACCGCTGCAAGTGGAACAAAGCCACCTTGACCAATATCCTCACACGGCAGGAGTATTGCGGCGATGTGGTCAACTTCAAGACTACAAAGCATTTCCGGGATAAACATAACCACTATGTAGACCGGAGCCAGTGGCACATCACAGAAAATGTGCATGAGCCGATTATCAGCCGCAGCGATTTTGAAACCGTACAGCGGATTTTGGAAAACGCACCCGTCAGACGCCCCAACGGGGACGGGGAAATCCACCCTTTATCAGGCTTACTTTTCTGTAAGGACTGCGGCGCAAAAATGCACATTCGTATAGATTACCGGAACGGCGGCAAGCGGCACGTTGCTTTTTGCAGCGAGTACCACAAGGGAAAAGCCAAGAACCCCAAATGCCATTCACCGCACATCATGGACGCGGACTTGCTCATGCAGACCATCGCGGAAGTGCTGAAGAAAATCGAGGACTATTCTATCAGCAATCGGGCGGAGTTTGAAGCATTAGTGAAAAAGAACCTTGCCATGCAGCAGACCGACCAGACCAAAAAGCAGCAGAAGCGTATCCCGCAAATCACGACGCGCCTTGAACAGATTGACAAGGTGCTGAATAAGCTCTATGAGGACAACGCCCTCGGCACGATCCCGCAAGACCGCTATGAGCAGATGTCGCAGAAGTATTCAGAAGAATACTACGCGCTGAAAGCGGAGCTTGCCACGCTCCAAGAGCAGCTATCCGCTTATGAGAACGCGGGAGGACGGGCGCAGAAGTTTTTGAAGCTGACGGAACGCCATGCCGCCTTTACCGACCTCACCCCCGCCATTCTCAACGAGTTTATCAGCCGGATTGAAGTGCATGAGCGCGACCAGAAAAGGGCGAGATACGCAATCCAGCACATCAGCATATATTTCAACTATATCGGCAGGTTCGAGAACGAAGTAACACAGCTTGCAGAGCCGACCGAGCAGGAAATCCGGCAAATGCGGGAGGAAATCGAAGAAGCCAAAAAGGAAAAGAGCCGCGCCTACCACCGCAACTATTCAAGGGAATACCGGGCGAGAAATCTTGAAAAGCAACGGGAGTATGACCGCATGAAAGCGCGGGAATACCGGGCAAGGCGAAAGGCGCAGGCAGCCGCCGCACAGCCCGCACAGTAAAACAGAATAACCGTCAACCAAGAGGGATTTTCCGAACTACGGGAAATCCCTCTTTTGCGCCCAAAGAAAGGAGCCGCCTATGGCAGAACAGACCCCCGACAGTATCATCACGACCCAGAGGAACGGGCAGACCATTGTTGCGGAGTTGTTTTTCAATCACAGCAGCACAGAAACATTCCGCGACAAGCTGCTCAAACTGGTGCTTGCCGACAGTTCGCGTTTATCCGCGTCTGACGGTCAAGAGCCGGAAAAAACAGAAATCTTGCGATAACAGCCGCCCCGACGATACACTCCCCGTCCGGGCGGTTTCTATTTGAAAATCCTCATTTTCCCCAAGTCAAGAGCCGGGAAAAACACCCGAAAAATGCCCCTATTGCGTAACAGGGGCGCAGAAAGGAGAGTTTATGAGAACAGGGCTTACGAAGCAGGAAAAGACCACCGATATTTGGTTTGATGAGAAAGACCCGCTAATCCATATCCGCACCCACAACACCGACTTAAAGAAGCGGCTTGCCGCCTACGCCGGACAGCACCCCGACCAGTGCTGCCAGACCGACGCAGACCCGGACACGGGCTGCATGGAGTTTGTGATCCGCAAGGGGCGTTTCTCCTTCCGTCTGACCGCCCCATACAGCGAGAAACGGCGGGAAGCAGCGCGAAGGTATGCCAGAGAAAATAATGCCGCTGACAGGTTGAAATGAGGTAGATTTGTTCACAGTTTTGTGCTATACTTTAGCCAAGCAACGGAGCGACAAATCGGTGTTTGGAGGAAAGAAGATGTGCTTGGATGAATTAAGAAGTAATATAGCAATTAAGCAGAAAAAAGGATTGCCGTTTATATGTGCCTCTATAATTATATGGTTATTGATACTAATTGTAATATTGTTGGACTTGCCACAAAATACAGAGAATTTGCTTGTGCTTTGTTGCTCATGCCCGTTATTACCGATTTCTTGGGCGATTGGTAAAATATTAAAGGTTGATATCTTTGATAAAAGCAATCCGCTCGGTAATGTAGGATTTCTATTTACCTGTAATCAGTTTTTGTATTTATTGATTGTAATGTGGGTATTTAATGCTGTACCCGATAAAATGGTAATGGTCTATGCAATGGTATTTGGTGCACATTTATTGCCATATTCGTGGTTATATAAGTCGATAAGCTATCGGATATTCGCAATTATCATCCCTGTTTTATCACTTGTTATAGGGTGTATTTTTTCTGCACTTTTTATTGCACTCACGCTTATCTTGGTTGAATGTATATTTGCTGCTGCTTTGTTTGCAGAGTTGGGCAGATTCACTAACAAGTAAACATCAACTTCCAGTTTATCGGGCAGATAACGCCTACTCAATAACAGAATACACCAACTGAGAGCAGCTATTTTCACACAAGAAAACGGCTGCTCTTTTCGTTTGCCTATGATTAGAAAGGAGCGACCAACCATGACAAAGCCAAGAGAGAAAACCCGCGAAGAACTGCAAGCCGAGATTGAGGACGGAAAGAAGAAAATTCGGCAGTTTGAGAACCGAGAAAAGATGTTGCGTCAGAAGCTATCCAAAGAGGAACGCAGAACGCGCAGCCACCGCCTTATTGTCCGGGGCGCAGTCTTTGAAAGCATTGTGCCGGAAGCAAAGAACATGACCGACGAGGAAGCCACAGCACTTCTCCGGCTTGCCTTGACGAGTGAACCAGCGCGGGAATATCTGAAAAAACGAGCCGAGGGAGCGACAAGCTGAAAATCCCTTAGGAAATAAGGGCGCACTTATACACCCTAACGGGCGTGTGCGCTCTGCCGAGGGCTTTATCTCCGCACAGGGAGATTTCCCCGCGCTACGATATGGCGGCTTTGCCGCAACAAGGGGCTGCACCCCTTGCGCCGCTTCGCGGCTATCCCTGCACACCCACAAAAACAGTACACCCGCCGTTGGCGTCTGTACCATTTTTGCGGGTTTTGTTATCCTATCCGGGAGGTGATACCCATAGCCATTTACCATTGTAACATCGGCATTGTGAGCCGAGGAAAAGGCAAGTCAGCCGTTGCCGCAGCCGCCTATCGAAGCGGCGAGAAAATCACAAACGAGTGGGACGGAATGACCCATGACTACACCCGCAAGCGCGGCGTTGTCCATACGGAAATCCTACTGCCGCCCCATGCGCCACCCTCATTCTCTGACCGTTCAACCTTGTGGAACAGCGTGGAGCTTTACGAGAAAGCCGGGAACGCCCAGCTTGCCAGAGAGATTGACGCGGCACTCCCCATAGAATTATCCAGAGAGGAACAGATCCGGCTTGTCCGGGAATACTGTTCCTCTCAATTTGTTTCCAGAGGAATGTGTGTGGATTTTGCTATCCATGACACCGACAGCGGCAACCCCCATTGTCATATCATGCTGACTATGCGCCCCCTTGACGAGCGCGGCGCGTGGACAGCGAAATCCAAAAAGGAATATGACCTTGATGAAAACGGCGAGCGTATCCGCTTGCCAAGCGGCAGATACAAGACGCACAAAATTGACCTTACAGGCTGGAACGACAAGGACAACACCCTCTTGTGGCGCAAGGCATGGGCTGACTATACCAACGACTTTTTGGAGAGAAACGGAAGCCCGGAGCGTATCGACCACCGCAGCAACGCCGAGAGAGGAATTGACGAGCTGCCCACCGTCCACATGGGCGTGGCGGCTTGCCAGATGGAGAAGAAAGGTATCGCCACCGAGAAAGGCGAACTGAACCGCAGTATCCAAAAGGCAAACCGCCTTATCCGGGAAATCTGGGCGCAGATTGGCAAGCTCAAGGAATGGATTGCCGACCTGTTCAAAGCGCGGGAAACCGCTCCAGAACAGCCGCCGCAATCTCCCAACCTTGCAAATCTGCTGATGAAGTATTTGAGCGTTCAGAGAGAAAAGAGCCAGAAGTATTCGCAGAGTTGGCAGCACCAACACGCAACCGATGAATTGAAAACCATAGCGGCAGCGGTCAACTATCTCTCCGAGCATGGCATCTCTAATCTTGACGAGCTGGACGCTTCTCTTTCCTCTGTCAGCGATAAAGCCTATTCAATCCGGGAGGGAATGAAAACCGCCGAGCAGCGCATGAAAGAACTGCAAAAGCTTATTGAGTACGGCAGAAATTATCAAACCTACAAGCCCATACAGGACGAGTACCGACAAATCCGCTGGAAAGGAAAACAGGAGAAGTTTGCGGAAGCCCGCCGCGCCGAGCTTACCCTATGGGACGCGGCAAACCGCTATCTCCATGCCCATTTGCCGGAGGGCGTGAAAACCCTGCCGATCTCCGCGTGGGAGAAAGAATATACCGCCATCAAAACACAGAGGGACAGCGATTATACCAAACTGAAAGATACCCGCGCCGAGGTTGCCGAGCTTCAAAAAATCCGCAAATGCGTGGATATTGCACTCCGTGCCGACCAGCCGGAGCAGACACAGAACCGCACCAAGCGGCAGGAACAGGAGCGATAAAGAAAAGGACGGGCAAGCTGTCCGGCTTGTCCGTCCAGCTTATTGTCTGCTTAAAGTCATTTTTTGATTTCTTCCCCGCAATGGGGGCAATATTTTCCGTTTGTTAGTATTGCTTTTCCACAATGAGGACATCTGTTATTAAACAGTCTGTAAATTGAACCGGCTAATATGATAATAAAACAAACAAGCCCAACATAAATTCCTGCTTTGATTTCGTAATTGCCATCTAACAGTGATAGCCCCACAATTCCCCAATCAACGAAAAACACAATAACTGCGATGACCCATATCGCACACAATACTTTCTTCATGCAACCGCCCTCCACAAATCCTTTATATTTATTTTACTCGGAAACTATGAACAATTCAATCATAGAAAGCGAGGTATCAGTCATGTACTACACCCAAGAACAGATAGACCGGGCGAACCAAGCCGACCTTGTTTTGTTCCTGCAATCGCAGGGGGAACCGCTGGAACGAGCCGGACAGGAATACCGATGGAAACGGCACGACAGCTTGACCGTCCGGGGCAACAAGTGGTATCGCCACAGCCAGAGCAAGGGCGGCGGCCCCGTTGATTTTGTCATGGAATTTTTCGGCAAGAGCTTTACCGAAGCCGTGGAACTTCTCACAGGAGAAAAGGGAGCCGCACCGCCGCCGGATAGACCAAGCTCCGCGCCCCTCTCCGACTTCCGGCTACCGCCCCGCAGCCCCGACAACCGAACAGCGAGGAACTACCTCACAGCCGCCCGCCGCATTGATGAAGATGTGACGGGCTTTTTCTTTTCCACCGGGGATATTTACGAAGAAGCCGCCCACCACAACGCCGTATTTGTCGGCAGAGATGAAAACGGCATACCGCGATATGCCCACCAGCGCGGCACAGCCGGGAGCTTCCGGCTTGATGTGAAAGGCAGCGACAAAGCCTTTAATTTCTGCTATCGCGGCGAGGGCGAAAGATTGTTTGTCTTTGAAGCCCCCATTGACCTTTTATCTTTCCTCTGTCTGTTCAAAAAGGACTGGCAGAAGCAAAGCTATCTGGCGTTGGGCGGTGTGGGCGAGAAAGCCCTTTTGCGCTTCCTCTCTGACCGCCCGAACATCACGACGGTTTATCTCTGCCTTGACAGCGACCAAGCCGGAAACGACGCTTGCAGCCGCCTTGTGAAACTCATGCCGGAGGGCTTGACCGCCCACCGCCTTATCCCTCTTTTCAAGGATTGGAACGAGGTGTTGCAGCACCGGGCAGAAATCACAGACGGGAAGTATTTGCGGGAAGCAATTTATGGCTTGAAAGAGCCGCCGCAGGAAGAAACCGTCGAGATTATCCGCATGAGCGAGGTTGACACGCAGACCGTTGAATGGCTATGGGAGCCGTATATCCCCTTTGGGAAAGTAACCATTGTGCAAGGCAACCCCGGCGAGGGCAAGACCACCTTTGCCCTACGCCTTGCCGCCGCCTGCACCACTGGGGGAACGCTGCCGGGAATGAAGCCCTTGCCGCCATTCCAAGTGATTTACCAGACCGCCGAGGACGGGCTGGGCGATACCGTCAAGCCCCGCTTGATAGAAGCCGAAGCCGACCTTGACCGCGTGCTTGTCATTGATGAAGCCAAGCGGGAGCTTACCCTCTCCGACGAGCGTATTGAAAAGGCAATCACGCAGAACGGGGCGCGGTTGATTATCCTTGACCCCATACAGGCGTACATGGGCGAAAAGACCGATATGAACAGGGCAAACGAAGTGCGCCCCATGTTCCGCCGCCTTGCCGATGTTGCCGAGCGTACCGGGTGCGCCGTTATCCTTATCGGACATCTCAACAAAGCTGCCGGAGGGCAGAGCGCATACCGGGGCTTAGGTTCTATCGACTTCCGCGCCGCAGCAAGGAGCGTCCTGCTGATCGGGCGCGTGAAGCGGGAGCCGAATGTGCGCGTTATCGTCCATGACAAATCTTCCCTTGCGCCGGAGGGCAAGCCCGTTGCCTTTTGCCTTGACCCGGAAACGGGCTTTTCATGGATAGGCGAATACGACATCACCGCCGACGAGCTGCTGTCCGGCGCGGGTGGGAACACCGCCACCAAGACCGAACAAGCCGAGAAGCTGATACTTGACCTGCTTGCAGACGGGAAAGAGCTTGCCAGCGAGGACATTGTAAAGGCCGCAGCCGAAGCCGGAATATCCGAGAGGACAGTACAGAACGCCAAGCGCAACATGGGCGGCATTTTAGGCGCAAGGCGTGTCGGCGGTCAATGGTACAACTTCATCAAGAAGAAGCAGCCACCCGAACCCGCAAGCTGAAAGTGCAAAACGCAGACCCTTTGCACTTTGCACTTTCGCACTTTCACGATAATTAGCGTCAATAACTCAAAAAAGCACTTGACAAAACGCTTCATGGGGTAAGCCGGAGGACATCAAGCCGTACATGGACCCGGAGTTCTCGAACAACGTCATTCTGACGCAGACGGAGTTCCTGACCATGAACAGCCGTCCAAAGCAGCCGAAATACGCCCGCAACAAGAACATCCCTGTCATCGGCGGTTCCGGCTCAGGCAAGACGCGCTTTTTTGTGAAACCAAATCTGATGCAGATGCACAGTAGCTACGTTGTGACTGACCCGAAGGGTACGGTGCTGGTGGAGTGCGGCAAAATGCTTGAAAAGGGCGGCTACGTCATCAAGTCGCTGAACACCATCAATTTCAAGAAATCCATGCACTACAACCCATTCGCGTACATCCGCAGCGAGAAGGACATCCTCAAGCTGGTCAATACGATCATCGTCAATACGAAGGGAGATGGCGATAAGTCCGGCGAAGATTTTTGGGTGAAGGCGGAAAAGCTCTACTACACAGCTCTCATCGGCTACATCTGGTACGAGGCACCCGACCACGAGAAAAACTTTACTACCCTGCTCGAAATGATCAATGCCTCGGAAGCCAGAGAGGACGATGAGACCTTCAAGAACCCAGTGGATGTCATGTTCGATGAGCTGGAAGCCCGCGATCCTGACCACTTTGCGGTTAAGCAATACCGCAAATACAAGCTGGCGGCTGGTGTTGTATGCTTTAGGAGACTTCTTAATCAGTCGATTGGGAAGTCTCCTAAAACATATACCACAAAGAAAGGAGAAACCACATGGACACAAGAATGATTACTGCCCTTTACGAGCGTTTAAGCCGTGACGATGATGTTGAGGGCGAATCTAACAGCATCCAGAACCATGATGTAATGTATAGAGGGTGGATTACACCAAAAAACATTACATCATGACTGGCGGCTCATTTGTGGCGAATGAAAAGACAGTTATGATAAAGGAGGGATGCCCTCAAACCTACCGTAACTGTCAACCACATTCCCACGAAAGGAGCCTTGTATGGAACTGACTTACACCAAATGCGGCGACTATCTCATTCCCGACCTTGTGTTATCGGACACCAAAGAGTACCATATCGGGAAATATGGCCGGTTGCGCCGTGCCTACTTAAAAGAACACCGGCCCATTCTGTATACCGATCTCATTGTCACTGAAAAGTTGTTTCCCCACTTGGAGGAAATCGACATCGCCTGCCGGGAGCGGCTGGAAATCATTGAAAAAGCCATGATGCAGCAAGAGGGTGTCACGGAAACCCTGAAAACTGCCGACCAGATGGTATGGGTGCGCTCCATGAACTCCATCCACAACAGGGCCGACGAAATCGTCCTGGCTGAACTGATCTACTGTTGAGGGAGGGAACGCCATGATATTAGAAGCCATGTATAACGGAGAGTTTTATCCCTGTAAAACCGTTGTTCCCACATCCCCGGAATACCGCAAGGCAGTCCAAACCTGTGCAGCGTTGATGGAGCAGTTATCCCAGCGGCTCAGCAAAGAGGACTATGCGCTGGTGGAGGAACTTCGGGCGCAGAACGCTATCGCCCAATGCGAGGAAAGTGAGAGCCATTTCAAGTATGGCTTTTCGGCAGGGCTGATCGTCCAGCAGGAAGCCCATGAACAGCTGCAAAACAAGAAATAAGCGATGGCCGAAAAAGCCCACGCAGCCGGAAAGAGACCGGTGGCGTGGGCTTTCTGTGTATATGGTTATTCTGTCAAATCATCCAGATCATCCGAAGTTTCCGCAACCAGCCGGTCAAAGTCGCTCTGATAGGTTCTGTCCTGCAAAACCCGGAACTTTTCAAACTCTTTCTCGGCAAAGGCTTTGGCAATGGCAGCGGTCACCTTGCCTTTATCGTGCAGAATATCTTCCTCGTTGAACTGTAAAAATGCGTCAAGCCGTTTGACCCAATCGGCCATATACATGACATTTCCCCGGCGGGCCTGCCGTTCCGCATAGTCCAGATACATGGTGACGATCTCGTTCAGGTTTCGCATTTCCGTTTCGTTCAGATAGTTTTTGGCGACGGTGACATCCGATTTACGGATGCGGCCTTTGGGGGCGTTTTTCCATGTGGTCAGCCCCATATTGGGCTTGGTGCTGTCGGCACGCCCATATACGATCTCGGCGGCGGTATGATGAGTGACCGCATAGTGGAGCTTGTTCTGCACCATGGCGAAAAACTCCTTTGTGATGGGGCTTTCCACATCGTAGTCGGCGCTGCACTGGGAATAGATGTCCGTGATTTTCTGGTAGAATCTTCTCTCGCTGGCTCGGATGTCCCGGATACGTTCCAGCTGTTCCTCGAAATAATCCTTGCCGAAAAAGTTCTCCGGCTCCCGCAGCCGTGCGTCATCCATCACATAACCTTTGATGATGAACTCTTTTAACACCCGGTTCGCCCAAATGCGGAACATGGTCGCTTTCTTGGAGTTCACACGATACCCCACAGCGATAATGGCGTCCAGATTGTAATAGTTGGTCTGATACCGTTTTCCGTCCGCCGCAGTTGTTTCCATTTTGGAAACAACTGAATCCTCGCTCAGTTCTCCGGATTCAAAAATGTTTTTCAGATGCTTGGAAATGGCCGCTTTCTGCACCTCGAACAGCTCTGCCATTTTTGCCTGCGTCAGCCAGAGGTTTTCCTGAAAGAGCAGGATTTCCACCCGCACCTCTCCATTTTCGGTCTTATAAAAGAGGATTTCTCTGGTTTCATACGGGGTCAGCCCCTGTTCCTCGCTCATTCTTCGTCACCTCCATCCGTCCGGTTCTTTCCCCGGCTCTTGTAGACATTGTACTGATTCTTGCACCGTGGGCTGCAAAAGGCGGCGTTGGACCGGCTGCCCAGGAACACCTTCTGGCAGTGCTTGCACAGGCGCAGGGGCTGGTCACCGTCCACCAGCATGAAGCTGAACATCATCTGGATACCCAGCAGCAGGGAGTGAAAATCCCAATAAATAGTGGGCTTATCCAGCAGTTCGATGTGGTAGCTGGGGGCGATCCCACCGAACGCAGCCATGGCCTTGCGGTACAGCCCCCGTGCGTCCTCGTCGATGGAATCATAGTCATTGTAGTACAAAATGGCCGTGGTCAGCGTAAAGGCCCAGTCCTTAAGCTGCTGGGCAACCCAGTCGTAGGGTTCCGCATATTCCCGCTGGAAGCTCATGTTTTTCGCCATCGGCTCGTCCATGAAGGTCATGGTCAGGGCAATCATCGTCCGGTCACCGGACACATTCCAGGAGGATTCAATGCCGTTCTTCACCAAATCCAGCTGGTCAAAGGGGTAAAACAGGGACAGATATTGGTCCGTCGCCATGGATTCTTCCTTGATGAAGTGGTTTTTCGGAAGGTACACCGCCTCATAATCCATAAAGGACGGCGTGGTGGGCAGGGCGGTCATCAGCCCCAGCAGGCCGTACCGGGTGATAAACTCCATCACCGCCTTTTCCACTTCTGCTTCCGGCTTGCGTCCCATCATCAGCATCCCCACATTCAGGGCATCCAGCACAATGTTGGGGACCTCTTTCAGCGGATTGTAGACATCCGGCTTTGCGCTCTTGCCGGGGGTGATATACCGCTTGCCATCTTCCGCTGTTTTCAGCTCGTAATGATCGTACCGCACCCAATGGGAACGGGACTGTTCAAATAAATTTTTCATCATACACGCCCTTTCTCCTTAATCGTCCCAATTATCAGGGGCGGTTTTTCTTTTTTCTGCGCTTGGTCTTGTTCTCCCGCCGGATCACGGCGTCCTTGCCCTGTTTCCTTGCAATTTTCGAGTATTCCTCCAAAAACTGGCGCTCCCGCAAGGTCAAGCTGCCGCCATGCTCCTGCTTGCCACACAGATGGTCATACATCCGGCGCTGCAATTTTTTGTGGATGGTTTTCCGCAGCTTGCGGATATTGCGGTCAGACTGCCCACGGACAGCGGCAAGCCGGGTAGAGCTGTATAGACGCAAAGAGAGGAAATACAGAACTTCCTTGCGTTCTTCGCTCAGTTCCTCCACCATGCGGGAAATAAAGGGATCAGCGGTCAGGTTGTGCATCTCATAGGGACAGTCAAACAGGATGTCCAGAAAGTTCCCGGCCATCAGCTGCCGGTATGTGGGGTTGTTCATCCAGCGGGGAATGAGTTTCGGTTCCGGCACCGCCTGATATTCCAGCGGCACATCCCCACGAAGGTTTTCGTGGTCCCGTTCCCGGCGCTCCCGGTTCCGGTCCAGCTTGTCCCATTCCCCTACGACAACCTGGAAGTCCTTTTCGGTGCGGGCCGCTTCCTCCAGCCGCCGTATGGCCTCAGCCCGCAGCTCCCGTTTCAGTCGCTTTTCGCTGACCGGGGCGGCTTCTTCTTCCTCGGTTTCCAGTTCGGCATCATAATCGACGGGATGCTCGTCCTGCTCCAGCTCATTTTCCAGCTCGGCCAGACGTTCTTCCGCAAGCGCCTGTTCCGGCGTTTCCTCTGCCGCACCGGTGCCTGTCCCATCGTCCCATCCGGTGAAGCCACCCTCGGTATCCAGAAGCTCGTCATCAGACAGATACGCCATGACCTCACCTCATTCAAAAAATATTTTGCGATTTTTCAAAAATGGTTCCGTTTTGCACCCCGGATTTCTCCTATTAGTGAAAGAGTAATCTAAAAACAAGTTACTTGGGTTACAACGACTCGTTCACGCAGGAGAAAGGGGGCTTTCGCCATGTTCAGGCTTGACGCAAAAAAGAAGTAACATAATCGCAGGTTACAGGCAACGGAACTATAACAACAGTATACACCGGATGCGCCGAAAGCGCAAGAAAGAGAGGTTCTATGGCAGATAAAAACGCCGTGTTTCTGACCCGGCACATTGGCAAGACCACCTATAAAGTTCGTGTCTACCTCAGCGAAACCGCCGAGGAAACGATGGAAGATAAAATTCTGCGGCTGATCCGCAATGACGGGCTGGCAAACCAGCCGGAATGTGGTATAATGGAACTGCCACAAATGAGCCGTCCGTCTGAAAGGAGCGCCTGATATGGCAAACAGACAGACGGAAGAAAAAATCACTGCGCTCTATGAGCGCCTGTCCCGTGACGATGACCTCACGGGTGACTCGAACTCCATTCTGAACCAGAAACGTTATCTCGAAAGCTATGCAGCACAGCGGGGCTACACCAATATCGTCCACTACACAGACGATGGGTGGTCCGGCGGCAACTTTGACCGTCCCGCATGGAAGCGCCTTGTGGCGGACATCGAGGCGGGAAAGGTGGCCCACCTGCTGTGTAAGGACCTAAGTCGGATTGGCAGAAACTACCTGCAAACCGGCTTTTACACCGAGGTAATGTTCCGACAGAATGGGGTTCATTTTGTTGCTGTCGCCAATAACATTGACAGCGAGGAACAGGACAGCGGCGAGTTTGCGCCCTTTCTTATCCGTCTGCAACCTCCTATGAGCGAGGAACGCCGACGAAAAGCAAGTGAATACGCAAAACAGAATGGCTTTAATGCAAAAGCCGACAACGACTAAGGAGGACAACACTATATCCTTCTTTCATTGTGACACCTCACCCTATGTATTTTCTGTGTGCCAGCTTGACATTTTGCTGTTTGACCATAGCGTAGTGCATAGTCGTGTCGATTTTCTGATGCCCTAAGAGCTGCTGGACTTGCTCTATGGGCATTCCTTTGTCTATGGCTGATGTTGCCAATGTTCTTCGGAACTTATGTGGATGGACACGAGGCAAATGTAGCCTTTTTCCCAGCTCTCGAAGCCGTCTTTCTACACCGCCGATCTGCAAACGGTCGTGCGGTGCAGTCAAAGAGACGAATAACGCTGAACAGGTGTCTGTGCGGCTTTCCAGATAGTTTTGGAGATGGATTTTTGTCCTGGCATCGAAATAAACGATCCGTTCCTTACTCCCTTTTCCGAAAACAACGCATTCCCGTTCATTGAAGTTGATGTCATCGCGGTTAAGGGCAACCATCTCACCAACACGCATTCCAGAGGACGCAAGAAGGTCTATCATCGCAAGATCGCGGACATTGCAGCAGTTGTCCCGCATGATTTCCAATGCCTCGTCGGTGTAAGTTTCCTTGATCACTTTTGCTGTTTTTACCTTGTGAATCCGGCGCACCGGACTTTTCACGATGTAGTCCTCGTCTTCAAGCCACGAAAAGTAGCTGGACAAAATGCGGCGGATATTATCTATTGTGACCTTGCTTGACTTACGGTTTGCCTGATACTCTGTTAGGTACTTTCGCAAGTCCTCAGTTACGATCTCTTGTGGTTCTTTGTCAATGCCGGATACCACTGACCGAGGTACAGGAGGATTTGAAGAAGCTGCGGGACATCCGCTACTGGGTACGGAAAGCCACACCCGGCACAGAGGAAAGCAAAGAGCCGCCCAAGAAGCAGCCCATCAAAGAAGTCTTGCAGGATAAGACTGACGAGAAAAAAGCACAAAGAACCGCCCCGGCACAGGAGAAACACAGACAACAGGATATGGAACTTTAACAGGCACTTGCCATTTTCAATTAGAGAATGTCAGGTGCTTTTCTTATTTTCAAGGAGGGATAGATTTGAATGTATTCGAAGCTGTGAAGCAGTCCGTCACAACAAGACAGGCTGCGGAGTATTATGGAATCCATGTAGGTCGGAACGGGATGGCTTGCTGCCCGTTCCATAACGATAAAACCCCAAGCATGAAGCTGGATCGGCGTTACCATTGCTTCGGCTGCGGTGCGGATGGGGATGTGATTGATTTTGCCGCCGCCCTGTATGGGCTGGGAAAGAAAGAAGCCGCCGTACAGCTGGCACAGGACTTCGGGCTTTCCTATGAGGACTGGAAACCGCCGGGAAAGGTAAAAAAGCCCAAGACCCGGCAGAAATCCCCGGAGGAACAGTTTCAGGAAGCAAAGAATCGCTGCTTCCGTATTCTTGCCGATTATCTCCATCTGCTGATGGCATGGAGAACGGACTACGCCCCGCACTCCCCGGAGGAAGCCTTTCATCCCCGGTTTGTGGAAGCCTTACAGAAGCAAGCCCAAGTGGAATATCTGCTGGATGTGCTGCTGTTCGGGGAAACAGAGGAAAAAGCGGATTTGATTACGGACTACGGAAAGGATGTGATACAGCTTGAACAGCGAATGGCAGAACTTGCAGCCGCAGACGCAGCAAGAACTAAAAAACACTATGAACGCCATGCAGCCGCCCCAGAGCGTTGAGGAAATCAAGGCGGGGCTGGAAACCACCGAGAAAGGCGGTGTCCGTCAGAGCATACGGAACTGCCTGACCGTATTCCAACGTGACCCTCTGCTTTCAGGGGCTATCGCATACAACATCCTGACTGACCGCAAGGACATCATACACCCGGCAGAGCGCCCAGGCAGAGCTGGAGCGCGTGTTCGACGCACAATATCGTCGCTCCCCGCAAGGTTCTGCAACGCCATTCAGGTAATGAGGCGACGCCATGAACAAAAAGGATGTCTGCGCAACAAAAGTGGCTTATGTGCGCTTCACGGAAGATGATTTGGCGGATCTGGATCGTCAGGTCCGGAGGGTTGGCGCACCGTCAAGAGGCGCGTATATTCGCAATCTGGTCAAAAAGATTCGCCCCGTTGAGCTTCCACCAGCAGACTATTTATCCCTGCTGGACGAGCTATCATCCCTTCGGCACAGTATCGATACTTTGGCAGCGCGAGCCGCTGAAGGTGGAACATCTACTCTTAATCCGGTGGAATATTATACATTGTCCAGCCTTACAGCGTTAACACTCCAAAAAATTCGGCTTGCGGCGTTACCGCAGCAATATCAATTACCGGAGGATATGATCCATGAAAGAATCGATTATTGACCGCACCTATGTGTGCTTAAAGCTGATTGATATGCTCTACAAGAAGGGCCTTGTCAACGAGGCAACCTATCTGAATGTCAAGCAAACCTATCCGCAAAAGTGAACACTTTTCCGGCAAGTTGTCAAGGATATCAGGCCAGCGTCCGTATCATTGCTGATTCTGTTGTTTTCGGGTATTCTCGCCTTGTCAGAACAAATCAGAAGCCATAAAGGAGGAAGATGCTATGTACAATATGTCTCCGTACTCATTGTCCCGTTCTTTCCGGGACAAACCCTGCCGGGCAGTTATATATGGCCGTGCCTCAACAGAACACGAGGCCCAGGTCAAAGCCCTTCAGAATCAGATGCAGTGGTATGATGATGTTGCTCGATTTCATCCTCAGTGGAATGTTATCAACCGCTACATTGACCAAGGTATTACCGGAACTCAGGTCTATAAGCGGGATGCCTTTATGCAGATGATGGAGGATGCCAAACAGCATAAATTCGATTTGATCGTCACTCGCGAGGTCTGCCGCTTCGCCAGAAACACGGTAGATGCACTGGTCTGTGTTCGCCAACTCGCCGCCATGGGAATTGAAGTCTATTTTGTGAATGATAACATTTGGACTCTTGACGGTGATGGCGAGCTGCGACTGACCATTATGGCTACTATGGCACAGGAAGAAAGCCGCAAAATCAGTGAACGCTCTCTTGCAGGACAACGGGTCAGCCGCGAAAAAGGCGTCCTCTATGGAAACGGGAACATTTTCGGATATACTAGGAACAAACTCACCAAGCAGTTCGAGATTGATCCCGATCAAGCGGAAACCGTAAAAATGATTTTTGACCTCTATGATTCCGGTATGGGTGAAACCTTGGTAGCAAAAGAGCTGACCCGCCTTGGACGCAAAAACGGGGTGGGTAAGGTCAAATGGGATGCTGGGAAGGTATCAAAAATCATCAAGCGTAAAAACTATTTGGGGTACACAGTTTACTGTCAGTCCTATTCCAACAACTATTTGGAGCAAAAACGGATCAAGCGCGACGAGAGTGAGTTCGTCTATGTAAAAGGCGGTTTTCCTCAGATCATTTCAGAGGAGCAGTACGAGCGGTGTAACGCCATTCGTCGCAGCAGGACCAAACGGCTGACGGATGAAAAAGGCCGCACGCGGAGTTTTGGTGTTCAGCAGGCTCAGAATGTATGGGGCAGAAAAATGAGGTGTCGTTGCGGTTCTCCCATGCTTCGACATCGTTGGAGAACCAATAATGCAGGAAAGCCTATCTATGGATATGAATGCAAACGACACCATGATACGCCCTGCATCCGCCTTCAGAATGAACAAGGCAATCCAACACCTATCTGTGAGATCAAGCCGGTTGGACAAAGCAAGCTGGAACTGATGGCCTCCAAAATATTTGAGAGGGTATGGGGAGACCAAAGAGAAATCGTCCTCCAGACCTGCAAAATGCTGGATGCTTGCTACAAGCCAGACGCAGATCGTCGAGCAGATTTGATGAAAGCGAAAGATGATTCTATTCAGTTGCTCCAACAACAGCTGGATGACTTGGTTGTGGTCCGTGCCCGTGGAGAGATTGAGCAGGATAAGTTCCTCCAGCGGACCATAGAAATTCAGCAGCAGATGGAGGCCCTTCGTCAGAGCAAAGCTCAAATTGCTTCAGAGGACTACAATCCCGGACACCTGGATATGGAAGCCATTGAGGCAGCGTTGTGCGAAGCAGTTGAAATGCATGACGGTCTGGTAAGCGAGGATTTCATTGATCTCTTTGTTTCACAGGTTACACCACTGTCTGATTCCCGCTTTGCCTGGTGCTTGGACTTTTCTCCGCAGCCCACAGTTGCCTTTCTGAATTTAGCCGGGCAGAGGAAGTACACGACCTGCTCTATGGATAGTAAATTACACTTTGGTCCTTTTGCTGATGAGGAGGGGCACACCATCCCTTTTCCGGGCAGCCTGCGTCGGTGAGCTGCCCGGACAGCTCTAATTCAAAATGTACATCGTTATATACACAAGGTATGTACGGCGCAGGCTCGTGTGAAGGAGCTTGGCATGGCGTAATCGCCTGTTCAGCAAGAGAATAATAAAGAGATTGTCCTGCTTCCGTTTGTGCTGTTTGCGCAAATGGGGGCAGGACATTTCTGCACGCGGGATGTTTCCCGGGAAATCGGATGTGTCCGTCAAAATGATTACAAGTAAGTGAAGCAGACCTCTTTTGTGTTGACAGAATGGTTTTTTACCTCGTATAATAAGACAAATCATACTATTGGAGGGCGTCCTATGAAACGAATCCCATTGGCGTTGCTGGGCATCTCGCTGGCCGGTGTGCTGGCGCTCAGCGCGTGTTCCTCAGCCAATCAAACGGCAAGCACGGACACGACCGGACAGAACGTAACCGATGCGCAAAGCGACAGCGGACAAGCCGCCGAGCAAACCGGTGTGCTCAGCAGTTTTTCGGCGACCGATTTGGATGGCAATACCGTCGATCAGTCGGTTTTAGCGGATTATGATTTGACCATGGTCAATGTATGGGCAACCTTTTGCACGCCCTGCATCGAAGAAATGCCTGCTTTGGGCGAACTTGCGCAGGAATATGCCGATAAAAAGGTGCAGATCATCGGCATGGTCTCTGATGTGCTGAATACAGACGGCACGATCAGCGAAGAACAGGTGGAAACCGCCCGCGACATCGTGGAGCAAACCGGCGCAAACTACCTGCATCTGCTGCCTTCCGTGGATCTGTACGGGGTTTTGGGGCAGATTGCCGCTGTGCCGACCACGTTTTTTGTCGACAGCGAAGGCGCGCAGGTTGGTTCGGCCATCATCAGCGCGCAGAGCAAGGAAAACTGGGCGCAGACCATCGACGCCATGCTCGCTGAGGTGCAGGCATGAGCTTTCTGCGCCGTAATCGCGCCGCCGTGATTACATTGGCGGTTGCCGTATTGTTTCTTGCGCTGGGCGTACTGCGCGAAGAAACGCAAATTGTATTCCGCAAGGCGGTCAATATCTGTATGGAGTGTATCGGCCTTGGGTAAGCTGCGCGGCCATGTCCGCACACTGGTACAGCTGCTTTTTGCTGCCCTGACAAACGGTTACGCCGCCGGTTTTGCCAATGGCAGCATCTATAAGGGAGAGAGCAAGCTGGTTTGTGTGCCGGGCCTGAATTGCTATTCCTGTCCGGGCGCGCTCGGCTCCTGTCCGATTGGCTCCTTTCAAGCCGTCATCACCAGCCGCACCAACAAATTCACCTTCTATGTGATCGGATTTCTGTTGTTGTTCGGCGCGTTATTGGGCAGAGTGGTCTGCGGCTGGCTCTGTCCGTTTGGATTGGTGCAGGATCTGCTGGATAAGATCCCCTTTCCTAAAAAGCTGCGCCGCCTGCCGGGTGATCGTGTGCTCAAATACCTCAAATACGTCATCCTCGTCGGGTTTGTCATTGTCCTGCCGCTGACCGTACTGGACATCGTAGGGCAGGGGCAGCCTTGGTTCTGTAAATATGTCTGCCCATCCGGTACATTGTTTGCCGGTGTTCCTCTGATTGCATCCAACCCGCCGCTGCGCGCGGCGCTCGGCTGGCTGTTCACGTGGAAGGCGGCCATTCTTGTCGTGCTTCTGGTGCTGAGCGTGGTGGTATACCGCCCGTTTTGCCGCTACTTATGTCCGCTCGGCGCGATTTACGGCTTTTTCAACCCAATTGCACTGTACCGTTTTCGTATCAATGCGGAAAAATGCACCCGGTGCGGCGCCTGCCAACGGGCTTGCAAGCTGGATATTTCAGTGTGGCAAACGCCAAACAGCATGGAGTGCATCCGCTGCGGCGATTGTCGGCACGCCTGTCCGCATGGTGCGATCGAAACAGCAAATCCCTGCCATGCACGGCAAAAAAAAGACGCTTGAATTGTCCTGCATGTATTTTTTCCACGGAGTCGGATAAAGATAATTGTCAACCGCTGTTTCATCGTGGTATAATAGGGATACCATTTACTTCAACGCATCACACCAACACGCAAATCTTTAGGGGGAATTTTCTTGACTGCTGTATATGCCATTCCGGTATCCGCCGTGAATCCGGACGACAGCGCATCTCGTGCCCGTTTATCCCGCGGCCGTCTGGAACAGCTGGACCGACGCCACGGGGCGGCCAGAGCGCAGGGCTTTGCGGCATCACTTTTGCTGGAATATGCGGTTTCACAGCAGTATTCATGGGTGGTTCACCCGCTTGCCATTTCGATTGCCGAAGGCGGGAAACCGTATCTGGTTTCCGAACCCGGCATCCATTTCAGCTTGTCGCACTCGGGCGACTGGGCGGTGTGCGCAATCAGCGACCATCCGGTCGGCGTGGATATCGAGCGCTGCGAGCCGGGTCGGCGCGATGTCGCCTCCCGCTTTTTTCACCGCGAGGAGGTGCGTTACCTCAATACGGTTTTGCCTTCCGCGCGGGATGAGACATTTTATAAGCTGTGGACGCTCAAGGAGAGTTTTGTCAAATCCACCGGACGCGGGCTGGATTTGCCGCTGCGCAGCTTTTGGGTCGACATTCATCGGATGCCGCCGCGGCTGGATTGTGACGAGGTCACCGGAAGCTATTCGCTTTTCCTGCCCGAGTTTGCCGACCGCGACTACTGTCTTGCGGTATGTGTGGAGCAGGCGAACGCAGAGCAGCCGGTTTTACACATCATGAACTAATGTCTCCCAATAAAAAAGGACGATGCCTGTCGCATCGTCCTTTTTCTTACGCTTTTTTCTGTTCGTATGCCGCGCGCACGGCGGTTGCAAGCTGATCCGAGCAGCTGGTTCCTCTGCCGCCGCACGAAATGCCTTTGAAATACCCCTCGATTTGCTCGACGGTCATGCCCTCCACAACACGGCTGATGGCCTGCAAATTGCCGTTGCAGCCGCCTTGAAAGGAGACGTTGTGCACCGTATCTCCGTCCAAATCGAAGGAAATCTGCATTGGGCACACGCCGTGCGGCTTATAATCGAAATGCTGCATGTTCGCTCCTGTCCTCCTTACAGCAGTGTGCGGATATGCTCCGCCGCCTGCACGAATGTATCCACCTGATGGTATGAGCGGTCGTCCTGTGGCCGCGGCAACCCGGTCCAGTTGAGCCAGACGCCCGCTATGCCGACATCCATCGCACCCTGCACATCATGCCGGAAGTTATCGCCTACCATCACCGCCTCGTGCGGCAGGCAGCCGCATTTTTGCAGCGCCAGCCAGAAGATCGGCGCGCCCGGTTTATCCATGCCCGCCTCCTCGCTGGAAACGAGATAGTCAACGCGGTCCGCAAGACCGAGATATTCCAGCTTTTCCATCTGGATATCCGCCAGCATATCCGTGCAGACGGCGGTCTTGACGCCGGCTTGCCGCAGATCGTCCAGCAGCTCGGTCACGCCCGGACGCAGCTCCATTTTTTCCAGCACCGCGTCCCAGTAAACCCGATGCGCCTTGCGCGCATAGCGGATGGCGTTGCAGCCCAGCCGCTCGAGCGCGCCCTGCGCGAACAGTACGCGGTCATGTACCGGCGGCATGCCGGGCTGTTGCCGTCCCAATCGGTAGCGGTTGACGCGAAACGCCTGTGCAAATGCCTCGCCGGAGATGCCGAGTTCTTGTTCCGCCCAGACGGCGAGCCGCTCATACGCATAGGCATCACACGCGCCGAAACTGCTGTACAGCGTATCATCCAAATCAAAAAGTACCGCTTTTAGTCGCATAAATCCCTCACAAAAGTTTTTCGTTATATACCGCGCGGCTGCCGCCGACGAACTTGGCGCGACGGCGTGCGCAAAGCAGGATAGCCTGGCCAATGTGCTTGACCGCAATGCGCAGCGGCACGACAACCGGCTTGATGTGCATGCCAATCAGCGTGCCGCCGATGTCCATGCCCGCGGATGCGGACTGCTTGAGGCTTTCCACCGCGACCGGGTCGGCAAACCGCTTGTAAGCGGTGGTTCCGAACGAACCGCCCGCCTTGGGCTGCGGAATGACGTTGACTTCATCCAGTCCGAACCGTTCGCACGCCGACCGCTCAACGATGAGCGCACGGTTAAGGTGTTCGCAGCACTGCGCGGCAAGATAGATGTCGCGCTCATGCAGTACATCATAAATGCCCGCAAACACCGCTTCGGCTACCTCTAAGCTGGAATGTGTGCCGATTTGCTCTCCGCACACCTCGCTCGATGAGCAGCCGACCACAAACAAATCGCCTGCGCGCAGCTTTGCCGCGTCGCACACCAAAGCTGCCGCCTTGGCGCTCTGTTCTCTGATTTCAGAAAGCTCCATATTTTATGCCTCCTTTGACACTTACAGTATACCACAGTTTATCCATGCTTTCACCGTCTTTTTTCCTGCGGCATACACTGAAATTGAGGCAAGACCTCAAACCGACAAACAAGGAGCAACCTGCATATGAATACGACCAATTCTTCGGGCGATCAGGCGCTGCCTGCGGACAGCATTGATCCCCGTCTGCTTTCGCTTGCCATGGCATTTGTGCCGGCGCAAAGCTTTGATACGCCGTATGAACCCGCGCTGGCCTTCAGCCGCGGTACGATTTTTCCGGCGCTCGATAAGCCCTTCCTCGGAGAGGAGGCCGTTCCGCAATGACCGAACGTGAAAAACTGCTCAGTCGTGTGCGCATGTATGATTTTGCGCTGGTGGACGTTATCCAGTACCTTGACGGCCATCCCAAGAACGCAGCGGCGCTGGCGTATTACAGCAAAATGCGCACAGCATTTGATAAGGCCGCAGCGGAATACGAGGATGCTTTCGGCCCGTTGACCGCACGCGAGGTGGATACTCGTGTCGGCAACTGGCGCTGGATTGACGACCCGTGGCCGTGGGAAGGAGAGGATAACTAATGTGGTCATACGATAAACGCTTACAATATCCTGTTAATATCAAAAATCCCGATCCGCAGACCGCAAAGATTGTCATTACACAACTTGGCGGGCCAAATAGCAAAAACAGATAGCGCGTGCTATCTGTTTCCTATATATAATATTGTATCACAAAAGCGCTGGTTTGGCGATGGAAAATAATTGCCCGGACGAAACCGCGCAGAATATGGTTCTTTTCGGCGGGATCGGTGTCGTCGTCCAGCAGCTTTTTCAGATCCTCCCGATGCGCGGCGGCAAACTCCGCCGGAGAGATGGTCTTGACCGGCGGCGGGGCGCTCTCCTTGAGCGCGGCGATCCGCGCCCCAATGGCTTCCTTGCGGGCGCGGTATTCCGCAAGGGTGTCGATGCCCGCTTCGTAGGCTTCGCGGATGCGCTCGAGCTTTTGCTCCTCGCGGGCGAGCTGCCGGGCGAGCAGGGCGGCGCGGTTATCGCGTTGCAGCCGTTTGCCGTCCGCGGACAGGATGCCAAAATCCAGTCGCTTGAAGTCCTCCCCGATTTGCGTCAGCACGGCATCGGTCAGCTTGTTGATCTGGATGCTGTGTGACTCCGGGCAGCGTCCCCTTGCGTAGTTGTGGCATTGCAGCGACGGCCCGCCCTTGCCGGTCGCGCGGCCTTTCTGCCGCGTCAGCGTCGCGCCGCAGCAGGAGCAATGCACCAACCCCTTGAGCGTAAACGGCTGGCCGTCCTCGCGGCTGTGCTGTTTGTGCCGCCGCTCTCGCTCGTCCAGCAGCAGCTGCGCCTGTTCGTACAGCTCTTTGGAGACAAGCGGCTCGTGCCCGCCGTCCACGACCATGGTTTCCGGGTTATCCCACACGCGATGCGTGCGTCCGGTCGGCGTCCAGCGCACCTTGCCGATATACACCGGATTGCGCAGGATGTATTTGACGCCGCGGTTGTCAATCGGGTTGCCGAAGCGGGTGCGGATGCCCAGCGCGGTCAGGTCGTGCGAGATCTGGAGCAGGCCGCGCCCGCCGACGAAGTCCGCATAGATCTTGCGGACGACCGGCGCAGTGTCCGGGTCGGGGACGTATGCGCCATCCTGCATGCGGTAGCCGATGGGCGCGTAGGTGTTTGGCCTGCCTTGTTTGGCGCGCTGGGTCATGCCGCGCCGCACTTCCTCGGCCAGGTTGATCGAGTAGTATTCGTCCATGGCTTCGATCATGGCTTCGATGATGATGGACATTTTATCATCACCGACCGGCTCGGAGATGGACACGACCTCAATGCCCAGATCGCGGCGCAGCATGGATTTATACAGGATGCTGTCCTCGCGCGAGCGGGCGAAGCGGCTGAACTTCCAAAGCAGAATGACGTCGAACGGTTTGGGTTTGATCTTGGCCGTTCCAATCATACGGTTAAAGGAGGGGCGCTTGTCGGTCGAGCGGCCGCTGATGCCCTCATCGACAAAGATGTATTCATCCGGCACGAGGATGTCATGCGCGCGGGCGTACTTGCGGATTTCGACCAGCTGGGAGGCGGGGGAGTATTCAACCTGATCGTCGGTAGACACACGGATATAGGCCGCGCCGATGCGCAGGTCGGGAGCGGTTGCGGGCATAAAAAGGCCTCCTTTTGTCGAAAAATGGAACATTTGTTCGATTTTGGCGGGTGTAAAAATGCAGACCACAACAAAACAGTGTTCGGTTGTGGTCTGCGGGGAGACGTAAACAATCAATGCGCAACATAAAACGGATCGCTGGTATTGTGAGGCGGTTTGGAAACACAACTGTGCAGCCCATCTATATGCTCATTCAAGCTTGGCTTTATGGTATGCCACATGGGATCAAGCACAAAATCAATCCCTTCCCGTCGGGCATGCTTAGCTGCCGGCACAAAGTCGCTGTCACCGGCAATCAAGATAATTTGATCGACCAAGCGTTTGTATGCCAGTGATGCAATATCCAGACCAATTTTCATATCCACGCCTTTTTGCTGAATATCCAAGTGGAAATCTGCCTCGGTCAAGTCATCCACAGAAATATCTTTTTGGCATAGCTTTTTTACTGCATCAGCATTTAACACATATCCGGCGGTGCTTTCCAGCAATTCGCCCATACGAAGCGCAACTTTACGCTTGGATGCCAACGCGGCATGAAATGCGTTTGTCCATGTGTAGAGGTCTGTTCTCTTGAGCCATACGCTTTTTTGGGTGAGCGGGTGCATGATCGTTTTTTCGGATGGATGACAGTCATAGACGAAGATGCGATATAAGTACTTATCCTCTGCACCGATGCTGCGATCCTTTAAATGCCGTTTGCAGTATTCATACAGTTCGTCCGCGCGTTCCTGTCCGGTTTTGGGGCCGAAAAGGAAGTTGGCTCGTTTTTGATAAAAGGCACTGTCTACCATAATAGCGGTACGGATCATATCTGTATCTCTCTTGCAAATAAAAAACCCTTGGGTTCAACGCTTCCCGGATAGTGGGAGGTTTACTTCCAAGGGCTGGTTTAACAATACAGCATAGCTGCTGTATCATTATAATATGCCCTTGAAAAGCATATGTCAACACGTCAAAAAACGCAAATAAATGCAAATAAAAGCAAAAAACGACACTAAGCTGCAATATCAGTAAAATTAATATTCCGAAAATTGCAAAAGTGAAACACTTTTACAAAATTTAATAAAATTACTTGACTGTTGCGTGGATTTGATAAAATTAGCCAATCTTGTGCAAACATAGTGTTCGGTTGTGGTCTGCGGGGTGTTAATTCTTAATTATGATAGATGCGATGCTCACAATAACATTTGTTGAGCCACCACTTACATTGTTATAAGAAGCAGAACCAACAGGCAGGCTTACAAATGTAATATTATCACCATCGAAAACGTCTATGGCGCCATCGTAAAAAATATAGTGATGATTGGTATAATTCTGATTGATTGTAAGCATTCGGGTTACCGTATGTCCCCATATTGTGAATTCTTCGGTTTGGATAAGCTCCTGATTTTTGAAATAAATCAGTTTATCAAGATAGTCATCGATTGATTTTGATAGGTGCTTGTATTCGATGCTGGAATCCACAAGATTCATTGCTTCAGATTTTGTTTCCTCGGTTGTAGCTGGAAAAATATTTTCATGCGCCTGCAAAAATTCTAAAGTTGTATCATTCAGTTCCAGAGTTTTTTTGAACATTGAGGACGAGTACCAACGAATCATGTTATCGAAGAGTTCAACCTTTGTGGGAACAAACAGTCCATCTTCATACGTACCGACTTCTTGATAATCGGATTCTGGCAAATAGTATCCACCCTGACCAGTTATCGTGCCATCTGTAAACTCACCTTCATAATACCATTCGTCACCAGCTGAGTTTTGTGTCACAAACTTACCTTCGCCAGACGGCTTCCCATCGATCAAAGTGCCTGTAAATTTCCCTTGCTTTTCGACAGGTTCTTGCGGCTCGGTTGCGTCATCATTCCAGAAAGTTAATTGAAGCGTTAAGTCAGCATCTTCTACCTGCTCGGTTGTTGGTTATGTTGGCTGCGAAGTCGCATTCCCGCATCCGGTAAACGTGAATAGCATAATGCCGCATAGCGTGCCAATTGATAATTTTTTCAGGCTCATTTTATATCCCCCTCAAAGATTGACAAAATTAGCCAATCAAGTATAATGTTGTTGGAGGACTGTGTGAAACACTCCATTTTTGCCCGTTCCAGTGCGTCACCACTGGGGCGGGCGTTTTTTTGGTGTCCAATTTGAACACCAATATTTTATCAATGATATGCAATATATTGATTTTGTAGGTTTGTCAAACATATTGGACAGAGAACTCTAAGGGAGAAAACCAACCTAGAGGCCTCATGGGAAAGTTGTTGGAGTGGCGATTATGGATAGCGAGCTGCTTGG
>NZ_JBQKJP010000027.1:0-38142 GCF_052117205.1 Candidatus Agathobaculum pullicola
ACATGAATATGAAGCACTTGGAGGCGGCTCTGGAAGACGTCTCTATTGCCGGCTGACCTCATTCAGCCAGAATCTGCAAACATTTTTGCGCATAATTCTTGACAGCACCACCATCTTCTGCTCCTAGTACGACACCAGCGAGTGGCACGAGAGCCTATAGACCCGACTCTGGCTGACGCCATTTGTGACCGGATCATCTACAACGCCTATACCATCCAGATTGAGGGGGAATCCATGCGCAAGCGTAAGGGCATCCCAGAGTAATTTCCGGCATAGCGGACCGATGCACCACGCCTGCGGCCGCCGTGCACCATTTCTGCCGAATTGGTGCACCATTGTGTCGGTGTCAAACCAGCGGTGGAGGTGCCTGTTTTACGCGGTCAGGGTGTCGGACTACCAACGGTCAAGGTGTAGTTTTGGTCCGGCGTACGCACATTTACTTTGTTACACTAATTGCAACTATATTCAAGCATAAAGCAATTTTACATCAGAAAAAAAATCATGAAATTCCTAAAAAAATTTGGTTACCACAAAATCATCCTCAAACCCAAATGTACCAAATTTATATTTACCAATGCGACAAAAGCTAATTTTATATGCCATTTCTGGACTATCAATATTATCTTCATGAAACTTCAGGTAGATATTTAGATATAGCCCTTTTCTAAGATTCAGATATGAAGCAAGAGTATTCTCTATTATTTTGCATCGTGTCTTCTGTAAATCCATAGTTTATTTAGCACGAAATTTAGTGGAACCGTAATCATCAATGAAATGATAGGAGCTACCTTTTCATAAATCCCCATAATATCCACAAGCAAGAACAATAAGCACGTACTAATGCAGAGCGAAAGCATATAGGTTAAATAAGTTTTGACAAGCGAACCTTTGGGTATTTCTTTTTTCGTTGCTGGACAAAATACAAATCGGCTATTTAAGAAATATGCATTTAATGTGCTGACGATAAATCCCAAAGCATTGCCAAGTAAATATAATTTTGCATCGATTGCTATAACAAGGTAATACACTAAAAGGCAAATAATGTTATTCAAAATGCCTACCAGGCCAAACTTAACGATTTGCGATACAAAAGGAACAGGGGCGCAAAATTTTTTTTCTGTTGACCTCTTATCCATTCTGCTTATCCTCCGCGCTTTCTCGCTCGGGCGTTTGTTCTTCAATAATATATACGGGACGGTTGCGACTAGCATCAAAGGTTCGCCATAAATACCCGCCTAGCAGCCCTAGTGTCATCATAACAACTCCAAAACTAAACAGCTGAAAAATAAACAAAGTGGTAAAGCCCTCTGTATTGATTCCCATTGTCAACTTGGTGATAAAAACAATAATCGCCCATAACAGAGAACCCACACAAGATAAAAAACCGATGGTAGTGACGAAGGATATAGGAACCGTAGAAAAGCTAAAAAGGGTGTCCGAAACCAATCGAATTTTCTTTCTCAATGTCCAACGACTTTTACCGATTTTTCTTTCCCTGCGTACATAGTTTATTTTGGCTGTTTTAAAACCACTCCAAAGGATCTGCCCTGTAATAGCACTGTTTTTCTCATCCAACCGTTCCAGTACATCAATAACCTTTCGATCAATCAGAAATACATCAAAGCCGTGTTCTGGCATTTTAGGCAATGCGACCTTTCGCGTCAGCCAGTAATAAAGCTCAGAAAAAAACGACTTATCTGCTCGATCTTCACGAACAGCCAAAACCACATTATTACCTTGTTTCCAATACTCATACATTTCTAACAGTAGTTCAGTGGGTTCTTGCAAATCTGCCGCCTTTATAACTGCACAATCCCCTGTGGCATGAGACAAACCACAAAGAATAGCCGCATGGCTGCCAAAATTTCTGGAAAGACGAATACCCTTGATATTAGAATCAACTTTTATCAGATTCTGAATCATATCCCAGCTATGATCTTCCGATCCATCATCAACCATAATAATTTCATATTCAAAATCAATGGTATTGATGATTTTTTTCCTGATATCTTCATAAAGTGGTTGCAAGTTCAGTTCATTGTAATAAACAGGAATAATAATAGATAATTTATTCATCTTTCATCCCAATTTCTTTTAAATATTCTGCATAGTCACGTATGTATTCGCTAGGGTCATAGACCTCGCTGGCAATACACAGAAGAACCGA
The DNA here is from genome assembly GCF_052117205.1 of Candidatus Agathobaculum pullicola. NCBI lineage: Bacteria > Bacillati > Bacillota > Clostridia > Eubacteriales > Butyricicoccaceae > Agathobaculum > Candidatus Agathobaculum pullicola. The sequence continues at coordinate 2,168 of NZ_JBQKJP010000027.1, forward strand.
ATCTTCAGAAAAATCATACATTTCTTTCCAAACCATTTCGGGCAAATATACCCCCATATGTGGCTTGTCCAACACGATAACTTTTTCCGCTTTACCGTCCATAACCTTCACTTTTGAAGTGCCGCTTACGTTAATTAATACAAACTCAGATCGTCGATTGGCATGGCATCCACGTACGACCTCACGATCTGACCCGTAAATATAGAAAATCCTCGCAATTGAAAAGGGAATATCCTTATTTCCTTCCACTACGACTAAATGTCCTCTTTGATCACCGTTTTGTTTAAACTGCAAAACATTTACATCATTGACATATCCCATATTTATCCTCCACCCTCATTACTTGTTACAAGTCAAGTTTAGTTGTACTCTGTTTCTTCCAAGCATCATATCCAATTCCATTCCAAGGCATTTTTCTATCAAAAGAATATCTCCATGGATATACTCGCTCACCGCTGCTCGTGTGTATGTCTTTAACTGATCCATGCGGTCTAGCAGGATTCCCAAAAACAACTGTTTCTTGAGGAACATCTTTGGTCACAAGAGCACCCGCGCCGACTAATGCATCTTTATAAATATGCACGCCTGGAAGTAAAATAGATCCTGTTGAAATGACTGCAAATTCTTCAATTTCTACACCAGCTAATTGTTCTGAAGGTGGTTGTGGATCATTGGTTAAGACCACATATGGAAATATCCAGACGTAGTCATGAATTTTACTCTTTTGCGATATATGAACATTACTATGCATATTAACATAATTTCCAATTTGACAAAAGCCTTGTATATCAGATAGGGTACCGATACTGACATGTGTCCCAATTGAAGCATGTTCTCTAATTGTTACTCTATGGCCTGTTTGGAAGTTATCCCCAATCGTGCAATCGCCATAGATTATCGTCTCGCTACGAATAATAGAAAAAGCTCCTATCTCGAGTGGATGAGCCTTATTACTTTTGTCAGCATAAAAATCTTGTAAATACTCGCCTAGTATGCATCTCGATCCAACATATGTTCCTTTTCCAATATGAACATTGTCTCGTATAATACAACCAATATCTATATAAACATCTTCTTCAATCACAACGTTATTGCCAATAAAAACATTTTCCTTAATAATAGCGGAATCGGCAATTCTCTGATTTTTTCCCATCTCTTATTACCTCCCTTATAACTTTATAAACTTTGTTTTCATCAACAAATGCTAGATTCCCAGTCATTAATGCACTCAATAACATACGATTGTTCTGTATCCGTCATCCCATTATACATTGGTAGGCTTAAAACCTCGTCTGCATATTCCTCTGCAATGGGAAAGTCTCCTTTTTTGTAACCTAAATATTGATATGCTTTGCTCAAATGAGGCGGAATAGGATAGTGTATTATCGTCCCAATTCCTTTTTCCTTCAAATAATTTGCAAGATCATCACGCTGACCGTTTTTCACATGGATGACGTATTGATGCCATGTCGAATCTGCTCCCGGACGTATTTGCGGCAAAACTATATTCGCAGATTTAATACTTTTTGTATACTTCTCCGCAATGCGACATCTTTCTTCATTAAACTGATCCAAATATTGAAGTTTTACACGTAAAAGGCCAGCCTGCAATTCATCCAATCGACTATTTGCACCTACTACTTCATTTTGGTAACGCACACGACTTCCATAATTGCGAAATACACGAAATTTATCTGCAATTTCCTCATCATCCGTGACAATTGCGCCAGCATCACCAAATGCTCCACATCCTTTGCTGGGATAAAAACTGAAACATCCAATATCGCCAAAAGTGCCCACAGTTTGTCCATGCCAGTGATTTCCGTGACTCTGCGCGCAGTCTTCTACAACACGAAGAGCATATCTTTTAGCAATTTCCATGATCCGGGTCATGTCACAAGACTGTCCATAGAGATGCACAACTAAAATGGCCTTGGTCCGATCAGTGATTTCGGATTCGATCTTTTCGGCGTCTATATTATCGTATTGATCCGGTTCTACAAAAATTGGAGTGGCACCGTTCATAGAGATACCCATCACACACGCAATATACGCATTGGAGCAGACAATAACCTCATCCCCCTCTCCAATACCTAAAATTCGAAAGCTCATCCAAAGAGCATCCAAGCCACTGGCAAGACCAACACAATGTTTTACACCAATATATTTCGCCCATTCCTGTTCGAACGCTTTCACTTCGTTTCCAAGAATATACCATCCACTCCGCAGCACTTCAAGTGCCTTGGCTTCATATTCCGGCGCATGAAGATCATATTGACGTTTTAAATTGTTTGGCATAATGTTCATATTACTATATCTCCTTTTACTTAGCTTTATCCTGCAATTAATTAAACTGCTTCAAATAACTCGTAAATTGATCCATTTAAAGATATATATTTTTCTAAATAAGCTTGGCATGCAAACTATTGCAGCATAAAAAATTATTTTTTACATTAATATTTAAAGTCGTGTATTCCCTTTCTATTTCTCCATCAGCTTTCGAAATATATATCCATCACATGCGCGGCGGCACTGGCCATAATGAGATACATACCATAAGACCTAATGCATATATAAGTATGATGCATGGAAATTTTGATTTATATCTGTTCCAGACGGAACTATAATCTATTCCCATGCAGATGTAATAGTACAATAAAATATAACCCAAAATGAAGAATCTAATTTCCAGGGCTCCAATTATACTGACCAGCGATGAAAAAAGAATGGCTATAATATATATTCCTCTATTCTTGAACCAGTTCATTAAGCCAGAAAGCATATGAGTCATACTCTCGCTTGTATTTGCCTTCGATCTATAATTTAAATATCCTCCTAGAGGCAACATAAACCATAGAGAATAGCATATTACTGATATGAGCATCATAGATTCCCCAAGAAATTCAATATATGTATCAGGGTAGCAATGATTTAATGCATTGATAAAATGCCTAAAATATACTCCCACGAACCAAAGAGGATGCAACAGTGCCTGTTTAAAATATGCACCTATCGTCCCAACCGATCCGTTAAAATAGTGAGTTAACATGTACTGCCCAACATTATCCCCAAATGCAACTCCTGGATATGGCGTTTCCCCAAGGCCTACATAAGTTTCATATCTTTGAACTGATAATCCCCATTGTAATTGCGATGTAAATAGTCCTCCGCTTTCTCCTGTATTCACCAAAATGCTATACGAACCATCCGTTTGCATATTAATCCACGCTTGAGGCATACCTGCGCATAAAACCCCAAGCAGCAACATTAGCAAACAAATTAATACAAATTTCGCTCTTTTATTCCAGTTTTTATAGGCAACGATGAAGGGAACCAATACAAAAAGAAAAATATACATTGTTCGAATGTTGTATGCAGCATATGTTAAAACACCTATGAAAAATGAGATAACGCTTGCTTTGAATAATATTGAGGTTTCATTCAAAGTTAATATTAGCAAAAAAGCTGCCAGAACACAGAACGCCGCAGGCAAATCGCTCAATATAAAAATGATCTGCTTTCCCCAGAATGCCAACAACAAAACAGATGGCAACACACACGAAAATGCGGATGTCTTATAGCCAAATATTTTTTCAAAAAAAGTCGGAATGATACATGAAAATAAAAATGCATACACCAGCGCAGCAACAAGATAGTAGGAAAAAAACGGATTCCCAAATAATCCACCGAAAATATTTTTTGCCAATGCAATGAGCAAAGGAAAAACGTATCCCCTCAAATTGCCGTATAATGGTGATAAACTAACTCTTCCGTCTGCAAAAATAGCGTCAGATAATGCATTGTAGTTTGCCGCATCGTAATAATATTTTGTAGTGTAAAACGTGTGAATATATGTCAAAATAATAAAAAATACATATATAAATGCTACTGACTTTTTGGTGCGGTATCGAGGGTCAAAAACAATAGATTTAACTTTTTGAAATACAAAATAGATCCAGCACCAAATAATATACGGTAGTGTAAATATAATGGTCAATAATGTTAACCTATCTGTTTCTGGATATCCTAAGTGACTCGATATTTCTTTGAAGCGAATGGTGGCCTGTGTACCAGCTGTTGTATTGACATCAATAACAACACATGAAGCCTTGTCTGGAATTTCTAAAATATTTATTTTATCTGTTATATGTGTCGTTTGCTGGGAGATTGCCTGATTATTCGAATCAAACCACACGATATTACTCAGAACATTGGCGTATTCAAGTATTTCTGCCTCAATTTCTAGGTATTCTGCCTGTTTGGCTACCGGTATCTTTAGCTGCCCATTGCCGCTTTCGTAAATCCGATAACTATCCCCTAGCTCACTTATTCCCTCCGAATTATTATATATAATCTCAAAAAGGTCGATATTTTCAATTTCTTTTGATTGCGCAAATGGCCAGACAGATAAAGAAATTTGTCTTGTATAATGATGCGATACCACCAAATAGCCACAAACGAATATTAATATGGAAATGATAAGGCTCATGGCTCTTCTCAACAAAAAATTTGTAGGTTTTATCAAGCTGGAACCCAATATAATGCTCCTTCCTCTACTCACTACAGTCATCAAACTGTCCAAAGCACTTGGATGGTTTGACGCATTAAGCCTATTTATTTTCAAAAGAAATATGTGATTGCCATAATATTTTTATTTTAAGGTATCAATTGACCGTGAATTATAGATATATAAACATGTATAAACGCAAAGATCCATACCAAAATCAAACATATATATCCACTTGTGGCGAAAAACGGTTCCTCGATATTTGAGTCTTGCAATTTTGTTATCCCACTCTTATATTTTTTAAAATGCGCATGATAAAAACAGAATAACCCCTCATATCCCTGAATCATAAAAATCATAATAGCTGGTAACGCAGAAATAATATATCTTCCTTGCGCCTGATATCCCATGGTATAAGATTGGAAAAGACTAAATACAATAGGACAAATAAATGTTACGATTAAACTTATACTAAGTAATTTATCCCTACGGCACTTTATCAACCAAAAAGCATAACTAATTATTCCAATCAAGATAATTGAATAATAGAGATAATACATATATTGCTGCATTGGTATATTCATATATCCAAAAACACCAATCAAACTATTGAATGTAGATAAAAACCATGGAAAAAGTATTGTCGACAAGTCCAAGCCTTGATCTCTGGGTGAAACCGAGATATATACATCGTGCCCTGCTGCTGCATATGCCTCCGCACATTCCCGAGATGCCTTAATGCCAAGAAAATCGCCATCATATATCATTGCGTTTCTGATAAAATACCATCCCGCCAATATGAACACGATGACCGCAACTAAAAGTATTCGCTTAATTATAAAGCTTTTTTTATCTAAGATAGAATTATCGCGCAAACATGAATCAATGCAAAACAGTATGCTAATTATGATCCAGCCATATGCAAAATAATACGTGAGTAGGCATGCCGAAATCGAAACAGCTAGCCCTACACATTTTTGTATTGGCCAATGTTCAGCGCGTCCAGAAACTAAATAGTACAATATTGCCATGCATGTCATCAATGAAAAAATGTCATTATTTAAATATCCACTAAGAAATACGATCTGTGGCAAGAATCCAATTGATATCGCTAACAAATATGTAGCTAATTTATTTTTAAATAAGTATCTTCCCAATTTTAAGCTAAAGAATACGCAACCTAAACCGGAAAAAATACTAACAGAGCGCATCGCAAGCTGCAAAGCTTCAGTTGAAGCATTCACAATTGAAAACATCTTCATGAACATGTAAGCAATGATAGATGGCAAATATGGCATAAAAGCATATGAAAATCCCCAAACATTATTTAATAGTTCAGGTTCATTACCAATCGGTAGTGCATTGTGCTCATACATCCAAAATGGTACATCATCTCGCATATACTCATCTGGAGCCATATCAATCGGCAAATTTGCTGCAACATTGAAATACACCACAAACAAAACAAAAATGAGTAATATTTTCTTAGCGATTTCTACATCTGAATCTTTTAGATAAACAACCCATTTCCCTGTTTCGATCGACTTTTCAATTTTGATGCCGCGAATAGCAATTACAAGCACACTAGCAAGCAATATCTCCCATATCATGTTTTTTAGTTGCTTGAGAACTAATAAATATTTATAGGAACTATCGTTAACAATAATTTTATCTAAATAGAATATTTCCCCTGCAGTTGTTCCTATATCTGCTCGACATGTGGTTACATTGAAGCCGACTTCTATTATAGCTTCGGTACTTTGAGCCGCTACAATCTGTGTAACTTTATTTTTTTCACTATATCCATGTGTGCTTTCAGCATAATAAATGCTGATTTCTATCTCCTGCTCTAGCGGTTGGGCAAAAACAAACCGAATATTACCTACGTATCCATCTATATTTCCAAATTCTATGTTGGCATCTCCCACTGTATTAGTGTATCTATTATTCTGAACATCATATCCACTTATAGATAAATTAGAGCTTGGAAAATCAAAGTCTTTAAGTGAAGCACTGCCCCACCATCTTAGTTGGCCTAAGACCCCAATGATATTCCATGCTAAAATAGCACCTAGTAAAAGTAATGCCGCATGTATAAATAGCTTATTCTCACTGAATGAAGCTTTTATTTTTTTAACCATTTATTGTAAAATCCTCCCGATCCAGAGTCAAATTGGGATTATAATAAGGATCTCCTGCCGCCAACTCTTTTTTCCATCTGTTTTGAAATCGTAAAACCTCACCCTCAAAACGTTTCTTTTTTTCCGGCGTATCCTCCAAGCCTCTGCTTTTAGATTCATAATGGTACAGTTCCGCATAAGGTGTCCATACAATTAAATAGCCCGCTTTTCTAATCCTCATACACAAATCCACATCGTTAAACGCAACAGCGAAGCTCTCATCTAATCCATCTACTTTATCCCAGACATGCCGTGGAATCATCATACATGCCGCTGTGACAGCAGACAGATTCTGAGCAATTGTCATACGACTCATGTATCCGTAATCTCCTCTACCGCGATATTTATGGGAATGACCTCCAACACCACCAATTCCGAGAATCACACCGGCATGCTGCACAGTGTTATCCGGATAATACAGCATTGTCCCAACAGCTCCAACATCTTTACGTTGTGCAAACATCAGCATTTCCTGAATCCAATCTGGTGTAATCACTTCAATATCATTATTAAGAAGTAAAACATATTCACCACTTGCCGCTTTTTGGACACCATAATTGTTAATAGCAGAATAGTTAAATATCCCTTCCCAGTTTACGATTTTTATGCGTTTATCTTTTTGTACTTCTTGATAATACTGAAAAGTTTGTGTTTCTGTGCTATTATTTTCAACAACAATGATTTCGTAATTATCATAACTTGTTTTGTTCGAAATTGAGTCAATGCACTTTTTAAGTTCATCTATATGATCCTTATTCGGAATAATAATGGAAACCAATGGACTAGAGTGTATTTCATACACAATTTTGTATGTAGAGGGAATAACAGAATCTTCCACATGTCCTCGCAAATGGCAACGTTCCAGATGCTCTGCCAATGCTTTTTTTGCCGCATCCAATGTGTACGGTTTTTCGCTTACATTCTCTGCCACCGAGCCACTATGAGCGCGCCAATAATATAGGATTTCTGGAATATGAACAATACGTTTTGCTTCCTCTGTCAAGCGCAAAATAAGATCATAATCTTGGCTTCCATCAAACTCACTTCTAAACCATCCGACTTCATCCAGAAGATTTTTGCTAAACACAGAAAAATGACAAATATAATTATAGCTTCTCAAAGTATCAGGGGCATAATCCGGCTTAAAATGTGGACAAAATGCATCTTTCGGTTGCTCATGAAATGTATTTTCATCTGTGTAAATGAAATCCCCATTTTGCTCACAAATAGCATGCATAACCTCATGTAGTGCTGCTGGATGAAGTAAATCATCATGATCAAAAAGCCCAATATACTCCCCTGAGGCCATCTCCAGACAAGCATTAGTGTTTTCAGATATGCCTAAGTTCTTTTCTAATTTTCGAAACTTGATGCGAGCATCTTTTTTCATATATTGGCGACATATTTTTTCTACACTTCCATGCTTTACATCACTTCCATCAGCCATGCAAAGTTCCCAATTCTGATATGTTTGATCAATTACAGACTGAATCATTTCACGTAGAAATTTCTCAGGAGTATTAAAAAGAGGCACAACAATACTGAACTTAATATCCTTAGGAAATTTTTCTTGTCTCTGCGCCTCAAGTTCTGCTTTTGTAAATAATGATTTTCTTGCAGTTTCGGCATATTCCTGCCTATGATGTATTTTATTTTTTACTTTTCGCCATGTATATCGAAATCCATTTTCCTTGTAGCATCGCACCCCTTTATTTACTATACGAAAAAAACGAATTTTTCGCAGTGGACATTTAATCAGATCTACAATAACACGGAAAGGCTTTGTGATTTTCCAAAAAAATGCATTCGAAATAACATTATAGGCTGCTTGCATTTCAGCCAATTGCATCTTTAAGTCTTCACGTTGCCCAATCGCAGCATGATAATGCTGCATATAATGATCCAGTTCCCCTTTTGTTTGCTCCAATTCTTTACGGGCTTTTTCTCGCTCCTTCTGGAATTTTTCTTGCTCCCGTTGCAGTCTCCCCTGTTCCTCCGCAAGTTTTGCAGCTGCCTCTTCTCGCTCTATTCGTAACAAATCGGTCATTTCATTAATCGCCAATTCCGAATTATGGAGATGCGCTTCAATATTGCGGATATGTGTTTCTTTATCATCGACCACTTTCTTCCACTCCGCAATTGACTTTATGTGCTCATGCTCTGTCATGCGAATATTTCGCTCATAATCTTGTACCAAACGACTTATATTGTTGCTACGGCGAAACAAAGATGCGTGATATGTTAAATACCGTGGCCGATAATTAATATCATCAACAAACCCTTGTTCAAAAAATAATCGCGCCCAGTATTCCCGCTGCTGAACATTTATGTGCGTACGCTCTTCAAAATCATCCGGTGTAGACGAAAACAAAACTGTATCAGCAAGTGTACAAAGATTTGCGATGGCTTTCTGTCCATCCTCCGCATATAAATGCTCTAATACCTCAATAGTCACGACAAGATCAAAATGCTTTGGCAATTCCTCCGGGATTTTTTCCGTCAATGTGCCTACCATGCAGTATGGTTTTATGTCATCGCGAACCATCGAAATAGCATATTCAGAGATATCAAGCCCATACGCTTCTACACCTCGATCTCGAAGTGCCGCAACCAAATAGCCCATTGCACAACCTGCATCTAAAACCCTCTTCGGATGCAAATCCGACACGATACGTTCAGCAATCATCCCAAAAAATTTGTTCCAATGCTCAGATTCTTCATAAGGAATGGGACCACATCCACTATGATAGTATTCCTCGTTATAGATTTCACTCATTGTTACACCTCATCCAACAGACTGGTAGCCATCGCAAACTATTTGTGTTTCTCCGATCATCTTAATATTTCCATGCTCCAACCAGATCACCCGGTCGCACATTTCCCGAATTTGATCTAAGCTATGGGAAACGAAAAGCACGGTTGTACCGCCACTCATAAGTTCCAACATGCGAGCTTTGCTTTTTTCCTGAAATGCAGCATCACCCACCGCCAGAATCTCGTCCACGATCAAGATTTCTGGCTGTACTACCGTCGCAATCGAAAACGCAAGGCGCATTAACATACCAGAAGAATAATTACGGATTGGCACATCAATAAATTTACCTAACTCAGAAAATGCCACAATTTCTTCGTATTTTTCTTTTAAGTATTCTTCCTCATAACCCAGAATAGCTCCATTCAAAAAAATATTTTCTCGGCCTGTTAAATCATGATCGAAACCGCTTCCAAGTTCGAGCATCGGAACGATATTTCCATGAACCTCAAGTTCTCCGCTAGTCGGCTTAAGAATGCCGGAAATCACCTTTAACAAGGTAGATTTTCCAGCACCATTATGACCAATGATACCAACTACTTCCCCTTTTTGAATTTCAAAGTTGATATCTTTGAGCGCCCAAAACTCTTCGTATTTGATCTTGCCCTTAATCAACTGCACCACGTACTCCTTGATGCTTTGGATTCGATCATATGTCATCAAATAGCGCATGGAAATATCTTTTGCACGAATTATCATGAATATTACACCTTAATCTTAAATATTGAGCACAAAGCGATCCTGCGTCTTCTTAAATACAAACGCACCAATCAGCAACGGAACAAACGAGGCAACAATCGCCAGAAGATATGCTTTCGGTTCCGGAGAAACACCGTCCATCAACACAATGCGAATAAAGCGGATGATGTGATATAGTGGATTCATTTTATATAGCGTCATAAAATTGTTTGGAATGATGCTTTCCGGATAGAATATCGGAGTTGCATACATCCACAGCATGCTCACTACACCCCACAAGAACTGGGTGTCACGGAAAAACACCATCATCGCCGCGAGCAGCATACCAATGCCCAATGACAACGCAAAGAGGCATCCAACACCAAAGGGCAATAGTAAAAGCGACGGACGAATCAGTGTTCTTGTAATTAACAAAACTAACAATAATGGAACAAGTGATAGGCCAAAGTTAATGGTTGAGGACATCACTCGTGTCAATGGATAAATGTATTTAGGCACATACACCTTTGTAATCAATGATGCGTTGCCTACGATGGAACTCAATGACATAGAGGTTGCTTCGTTAAAAAAGCTGAAGCATACGATGCCGGTCAGCAAATAAACCGGAAAATTCGGAATATCTGATTTAAAAAGCGTTGAAAAAACAACATACTGCACCAGCATCGTCAGCAACGGATTCAAAAAGCTCCACAGGACACCCAAAACCGAACGCTTATATTTGGTCTTGAAATCGCGTGCAACCAGCTGCTTTATCAAATAGCGATACTTAGAGAATGCAACGCACACATTCACTGCCAACATTCGCTTCCCACGCTGCAATCCACGGATAAGATGGGCACAATATAGCAACACAACAAGCAAACCAACGCCTGCGATATACCAATAATAATCACCAAACCATAGATTTTCCCGGCTTCGTACCTGCATACATAATGCACCCTCTAATGCTACGCCGTTTACATAAACCAGATCCTCCGGATCTATTCCGACTTCTACTTGCGCCCGTGCCGTGGACATCGCATTGCTACTATATAGAGTCACAGCGTTCCCTGGTGCACTTTGCGGGGCTGTGATGCGAATTTGCGCAATACCAGACGGAATGGACAGAATCGGATCAAAAGTCAGCACAATTTCTCCGCCATCAGTCATGCTCGCAATGTCAACGGTTTTCCTCGCCAGCACCTGTTCTTCCGACAGTACCTCAATCTGTAGAACACCGCTATTTTGTCGTGCATATGTGGCATTAGCAAAAGTCAACCCTGTCAATTGACCCCCTTCTACCGAAATTTGCTGTGTCACTACCGTGTCCGCTGTGATTTCACCTATCGGAGTCATTGCCGCCAGCATATCTGTCTCATTATCACGATAGTGAAATTGTTCCCCGCCAATCAAATAGAAGGCAACCGCCAGCACGATATAAACCACCACAGCAATTCGGCAGCCTTTTTTCAAGGATTGAATACTCATTGATCTGATTCTATCTCCTTTAAATATCGCTGTAATGCATCTTTCCAATGCGGCAGTCTCGCAAATCCTGCTTGTTCCAATTTATCCTTACTCATTCGTGAGTTAAGCGGCCGCACCGCACGAGTGGGATACTCACTTGTCGAGATATGATTCACCTTGACCTGTTTTCCTGCAAGCCGGAAAATCTCTTCCGCAAACTCTGCCCAGGAGCAGATCCCCTCATTTGTGGCATGATACGTGCCATATTTATCCGTCATAATCATATCGCAAAGCAGCGGCGCCAAATCAGCCGTATAAGTCGGGCTGCCAATCTGATCGCAGACTACATTTATTTCGTTCTTGGTTTCTGCCAACCGCAGCATTGTTTTAATGAAATTATTTCCGTTTTTGCCAAACACCCAAGAAATTCGCACGATGAAGTACTGATCCAATAATTGCTTGACTGCCAACTCGCCTCCCAACTTGGTCGCGCCATATGCTCCGAGTGGTCCAGTCAGGTCTTCCGGCTCATAAAACTGATCCCCTGTTCCCGGAAAAACATAATCAGTCGAAAGATAGAGCATTTTTGCGCCGATCTCCTTACAAGCCGCCGCAATATTGCGCGGCCCTTCCGTATTTACCGCACGCACCGTATCCAATTCGTCCTCCGCCTTATCAACCGCCGTCCAAGCGGAGCAGTGAATCACCGCATCCGGATGATAAGTTACAATATAATTTCGTGTTGCTTCTGCATCCGTAATGTCAAAATCCACAAGGTCAACGCCTTTGTTTTCAACCTGACGCGCATCCAATACCTTGCACACATCATAGCCAAGCTGGCCGCCCACACCGGTTACCAATATTTTCATTTCTACACCCCTAATCACATCTTTTGTTTTAGTCCAATGAAAAACATGAATAATCGTTCGGGGAAAACCGTTGCTACGATTTCAAACAGCGAAGTAACAGGACCATAGCTACGATATTTCCAAATCGTTTTCACTGTTCCTCGGATACCGTGAAAATGATCTGCCCTTGCCTGTAGCCACTCCATTCCCTGCGCAAGTTCATTTTCTACCGCGATTGGCAGTGCAACATGCTTTTTCAGCCAAAGCATTTTGTTGATTGCTTCTTGAATGCGAAGACGAAAATACGAATCCTTATCTGTCACACCCGCTAAAACTCCTGTTTGATTATTCCCATGAATTCGATATTGTATTAATGGCCGCATCACTGACTGAACCGAGCCATTTAAAGCAGCATATAGGGCAAGATAATGATCGTGTACCATAAACGGACAAAATGGAATCGCTTGCCATGCGATCTCTGCCCGTATCAACATCGTGCATCCCGTCACAAAATTGCGAAACAGCAATCCTTCTGCCAAATTTTCTCCAGAGTGAAACACGTGATTCCGCCGAACCTTTGTAATACTGTCTGCTGTCTGACGGTCCTGCCCGTCAATGATATACATATCTGAGCAGACCAGCTTTGCGCCGGTCTGCTCAATTGTTTTCTGTAAAATTTCCAATTTCTCAGGCAGCCACACATCATCCTGATCGCAATACGCGATATATTTCCCACGCGCCTGCTGCGTCAATTTCTCAAAGGTGCCGTTGGAGCCGAGATTTTCCTCGTTGCGCTGCACCTGATATGGGAACGAACGGATGCTTTCCGCAATATATTGCTGCACCGTTTCAAACGGCACCGTCGGAGAACAGTCGTCAATCACAAGCAATTCCAGATTCGGATAGGTCTGTGCTTCTAGCGACTCAAGTTGTTCTCGAAACCACTGTAAATTCGGTTCATATACCGCCATCACAATGGAAATCAGTGGCTTATCGCTTTCCGTACATCCGTTCATAGTAATTCTGATACTCTCCCGAAATGATGTTCTCCCACCACGGCTTGTTATCCAGATACCACTCGATAGTCTTCTGAATGCCGTCCTCAAACTTGGTCTTCGGCAGCCAACCCAGCTCGTTATGGATCTTGGTCGGATCAATTGCATAGCGACGATCGTGACCAGCGCGGTCACGGACAAACTGAATTTCGCCCTTGCCCAGCGCCGCGATAATCAGCTGCACAACCTCCAAATTGGTCTTTTCGTTGTGACCGCCGACATTATATACCTCACCAACACGCCCATTGCGAATAATCAAATCGATTGCCGAGCAGTGATCTTCAACATACAGCCAATCGCGAACGTTCTTGCCATCACCATAGACCGGCAGCGGCTTATCATTCAACACGTTGGCAATCATCAGCGGGATCAGCTTCTCCGGGAAGTGATACGGACCGTAGTTGTTGGAGCAGCGAGAAATGGTCACCGGCACACCAAATGTGCGATGATATGCCTGCACCAGCAGATCTGCTGATGCCTTAGATGCCGAATACGGGCTGGAAGTATGAATCGGTGTTTCCTCGGTAAAAAACAAATCAGGCCGGTCAAGCGGCAGATCACCATACACCTCGTCGGTGGAAACCTGATGATACCGCTGGATGCCATACTTACGGCAGGCGTCGAGCAGCACCTGCGTACCCATCACATTGGTCTGCAAGAAAATCGCCGGGTTTTCGATTGAGCGATCCACATGGCTTTCCGCCGCAAAGTTCACAATAATATCCGGTTTTTCCTGCTCGAAGATACCGTAAATCGCTTCACGGTCTGCAATATCTGCCTTGACGAATTTAAAGTGCGGGTTATCCATCACCGGTGCGAGTGTTTCCATGTTGCCCGCATAGGTCAGCGCATCCACGCAAAGAATCTCATCCTCCGGATGCTCGCGCAGCATATAGTGTACAAAGTTACCACCGATAAAGCCAGCACCACCAGTTACTAAAACTTTCATTTTCACCACTCCTCAAAACCTGTTACAGCATCCTTCAAAAACGGCGAAGCGCTGTCCTTAGCCGACAGCACGGGCTCAGTCACGCCCCAGTCAATGCCAAGCTCCGGATCATTCCAGCGAATACCGCCATCTGCTTCCGGCGCATAATAGTTATCCGCCTTATACAAAAATTCCACATGATCAGTCAGTGTCACAAAGCCATGCCCAAACCCACGTGGAATCATAAGCTGCTTCTTATTCTCCGCCGAAAGCTCTACCGCAACCCACTGCTTGTATGTCTGGCTCGACGGACGCAAATCAACCACCACATCCAACACTACACCACTTGTGCAACGCACCAACTTGGCCTGCGCCTTGTCTCCACGCTGAAAATGAATGCCGCGCAGCGTACCCTTGACCGTCGAGGACGAATGGTTATCCTGCACGAAATCATAGTACAGCCCCACCTCTTCCATCTTACGCTTGGACCAGCTCTCCATAAAAAAACCGCGATGATCCCCAAATACATCCGGCTCCAAAATCACAACGCCATCCAATTTGGTTTTTGTCAATTTCATTCTCTTTTTCTCCTCAATACTGAATTTTTCCGTCTGCCACACGCCGCAAATGCTCTCCATACGGCGATTTTCCATAAGTATCAGCTGACTGCAGCAGCTTCTGATCCGAAATCCATCCGTTCCGATACGCAATTTCCTCCGGCGCGGAAATCATAATTCCCTGTCGATTCTCAATTACCTGCACAAATTCTGCCGCTTCAACCAGTGTATCCATCGTACCTGTATCCAGCCACGCATATCCGCGGCCCAGCAATTGAACATTCAGATCGCCAGCTTCCAGATACATCCTGTTCAGATCGGTGATCTCCAATTCGCCTCGTGCCGAAGGCTTGACCTGCTTGGCCAGTCCGACAACCCGATTATCATAAAAATATAAACCCGTAATGGCATAGTTTGATTTTGGCTGCTTGGGCTTTTCTTCGACCGAAATGACGTGGCCAGCCTCATCAAATTCCACAATACCAAACCGTTCTGGATCATTAACATAGTATCCGAATACCGTCGCCTGTCCATTCTCCGCATTGCGCACCGCAGTTTGCA
The DNA here is from genome assembly GCF_052117205.1 of Candidatus Agathobaculum pullicola. Classification (NCBI taxonomy): domain Bacteria; kingdom Bacillati; phylum Bacillota; class Clostridia; order Eubacteriales; family Butyricicoccaceae; genus Agathobaculum; species Candidatus Agathobaculum pullicola. The sequence continues at coordinate 17,761 of NZ_JBQKJP010000027.1, forward strand.
GACGTTTCCCCAGACCGGCTCCATAAAAAATATTATCCCCCAGCACCATCGCGCACGAATCACCCGCGATGAATTCTTCCCCCAAGGTGAACGCTTGTGCCAAACCATCCGGCGAGGGCTGCACTTTATAAGAAAGATGAATCCCATACCGGCTGCCGTCACCCAGCAACCGCTCAAAATTCGGCAGATCGGTCGGCGTAGAGATAATCAAAATATCCCGAATCCCTGCCAGCATCAGAGTGGACAGCGGATAGTACACCATTGGCTTATCGTAAATCGGAAGCAGTTGTTTACTCGTCACCATCGTCAGCGGATACAATCTGGTCCCGCTTCCACCCGCCAATACAATCCCTTTCATCTGATCCCGCCTTCCTTTTTTGCATTATTTCTATCTGTTTTTACAATTTTATTCATATATCCGTACTTCCACATTTTCCGTCCACCACAGCACATTGAGCGCAAGCTCAAAAAATTTCAAAAATGTGCACTTTCACCAAACAGAAACGCATATAACCATTAAAATAATACTACAAACGCCTGCATTTTGCAAGCAATTTGGTTCACTTTATTCTGCCATCCCTGCCAACCGATGTTATCAACTTTCCGGCTATCAGATCATCATTTCTGATCATATAGCAAGGTTTCTGCCAAGGAAAATCCCGTAAGCATCATGAAATAATTCCCAAATTCGTCATTTATCGTTGTTCCGGGGCATAAAAAACGCACTTTTCAAAATCTGAAAAGTGCGTTTTTTTGGCGGAGACGGAGAGATTTGAACTCTCGCGCCGGTTTCCCGACCTACTCCCTTAGCAGGGGAGCCCCTTCACCAGCTTGGGTACGTCTCCATATGAAATTGAAGCTTCCGCCGAAACAAGCGAATGGCGGAGCGGGTGGGATTCGAACCCACGCGCCCTTTCGGACAAACGGTTTTCAAGACCGCCTCGTTATGACCACTTCGATACCGCTCCGTATCTTGCCCGATAAGCAAGAATAATTATACCATTCGTTTTTCACTTTGTCAATCTTTTTTGAGCAATTGTTCCCATTCTGCTTGTTTAAAGCCGGTCAGCACAAAATCCTCGCCCACCAGCAAGGGACGCTTGACCAGCATGCCGTCGGTTGCGAGCAGCGCCAACTGCTCCTCCTCACTCATGCTTGGCAGCTTATCCTTCAGCCCCAACGCCTTGTACTGCAATCCACTGGTGTTGAAAAATCGTTTGAGGGGCAGGCCGCTGTGCGCGTACCACGTCCGCAGTTCTTCTTCCGTCGGATTGTTCAGCTTAATGTCGCGCTCATCATACGAAATCCCCTGCTCCTCCAGCCACTTTCTGGCTTTCTGACAGGTCGAACACTTGGGATAACAAAGAAACAGCATGCTATTCTTCCTTTCCATCTGTTTATTCCGATATATCTGTGGTGCTATGGTCGCGGCATAACACAAACAGCTCCGTCGCCAGTAAGATGCAGGCCGCCACCGACAGGCAGCCGCGCAGCACCATTTTTCCCGACCACTCGGGCGTCGTCACCCCCATCAGACGGGCAAGACCGTAGCCGCCCAGATCGGACACTGCCATCGTCGTTGTCACCGCGCTGAAAAAAGCCAGCCACGCCGGATGCGGCTTGCCATATAGCAGGCGCGCCAGATGGTAAAACGCCAGCACCAGCATCACGTCCGCCACAAGGCCGAACGCAAAAGACGCCATCTTGGGATCGACGCAGGTCATGCGATAATTGACGAGCAAATGCAAACAACTCCACAGCAGCGGCACCAACGTCAGTTTGGCGGACTGCTTGGTCATTTCGTTTCCTTGTGCCTTAGCCAACCCGATGACACACGCGCCGCACAGTACGGTAACCACTGCATATACCATTTCCAACGCCTTCGCCCAACCGGCAGCGTCCTCCTCTCCGGTTGTCACCGTCAGATAGAGATACCCCACGCCGCCGACCAAAAGCAACAAACCGGAAATCACCGCCGCCATACGAAAACCCGCGCTTTGCGTACCCAGAAGCCGTTCAAACGACATATCGTTTGCCGCGCGCAGAGGTGTACTCAGTACGGCATATGCCACCGCAGCCACAACCAGCAGCGCGGTAAAATACCATACCCATGCGTCGCCGGCCGCAGGCAGGCCCGTTCCAATATCAAAGCCGTTCAGCATATGTAGCGCGCGCACCACCACACCCGGCAGACACAGCACAATCGCCAGAACCGGCAATATCTTTGTTTGTTTCATTCCGTTCCCTCCAGAGGTCTTTGACATACAAAATGAGTATACCACATACCGCTCCGCTCTTCAAGCAACGGTATAAAAACAGCTCTTTCCGGCCTGCAATACCGAAAAGAGCTGCCTGCTTGCAATGATATTCCTCTTGTGCCGGTTAATGCCGGCTCGCCTTGGGCATTTTCTCCGCCTCAAGGGCAGAAAATTCCGTATTCGCTGGCGTATGACGCTTCATGCCGAACTTCAGCAAAATCGGCGTGACCAGCGTAGTAACAATAACCACCAAAACGATTGCCGGGAACATTTCGGAATTGATCAGTCCCGCCTGCTCACCCTTTTGCGCCACAATCAGCGCGACCTCACCGCGGGAAACCATACCCAAGCCAATGGAAATTGCGTCGTACATCTGGAATCCCATCATCCGCGCACCCAGACCACAGCCGATGATTTTAGACAGGATGGCCACAATCGTCAGCACCACCGCAAACAGCACCAAATTACCTGTCAAACCATCCAGATTGGTCTTGATACCAATTGACGCAAAGAACAGCGGCGAAAACAGCATATAGCCCAGTACATTGGTTTTGCTGGCCACATAGTCGCGCGTATCCGAAATATTGCACATGACGATACCGGCGAAATACGCGCCCGTAATATCGGCAATGCCAAAGAGTGCCTCCGCGATGTAGCTCATCAAAAAGGCAAATACCAGCGCGTAGATGGCAATACGTCGATGCTTGTGCCACCGCTGCTCCATCTTGATAAACGCCTTGTTCGCCACCAGTCCGACCACAAAAACAAAGATGAAAAAACCGATGATCCGCCCGAACACCAGAAGCGGCTGCACAGACGGGTCGGTAAACGCAGTCAGCACTGTCAGCACCACAATACCGAGAATGTCGTCAATGACTGCCGCACCCAATATCGCCGTGCCGACCTTGCTTTTCAGCTTGCCCATCTCGCGCAACGTTTCTACGGTAATCGATACCGAGGTTGCGGTCAGCACTACGCCAATAAAGGCCGCCTTGAGCATATTCAAGGGGTCTGCCGGCTCACTTCTGAAAATCAGGTAACATCCTATGCCGCCCGCCAGCGGCACCAGCACACCGATGACCGCGATCACAAAGGACGCAAAGCCGGTGGTTTTCAGCTCCTCCAAATCGGTATCCAGACCTGCGTTGAACATCAGGATAATGACGCCGATCTCCGCTGCTTTCACCAGAAAATCCGTCTCGCCCACCCACGCAAAGCCGCTCGGCCCTACCAGCACACCAGCGACCAGCGCGCCAACAACCTGCGGCATATGCACTCGCTCCGAGGTCAGACCGAAGATTTTGGTGAACAGCATGATAATCGCAATCGTCAGAAGAAAATCATATGACACAGCGATACCGCCCCTCTCATTGTAATAAAAGAACATCTACCATTATACAACTTTTTTCTAATTCAACCAGTATGTTATTGAAAAATACAGCCGTTGATTTGTACAAAAAGCATTCTCGCTTTTTGGTGATAAAATACACACCTCTCACATTTTAGACTATTTTTCCGCTTTTTTGTACTTTTTCTCGCCTGCGACCACGTTAGCGACCGCACCGCATCTTTCGTACTGTATGCAAAAAAGGCGCCTTGCAGGCTGCTGCTCTGCAAGACGCCCTTCGACCGGTCTGAATTCGCTATTGCTGTTCCACCTTAGGTGAATGTTCCCGGATTTCCTTGATTTTCTCGATACCTGCCGCCAAGCACTGCTGTAAGCCCTCCATATCCTCCGCCGACACATTGCGCTCGAGGAACAGCAGCTCAATCGCGTGCGACAGCTGCACCATCACATTGGCCGTTTCCAAGAACTTGGGGAAATTATGCGACTGCATCGCATTGCGGAACTTGCGGATGTCGCGGCTGATGAATTCCACCACTTCGCTCTCGCCCTCAAAATCCCCGTAGGAGATGGGATACGGCTCAACGCGTTGCAAATAATATTTGTCCCGCTTGGACACATTGAATACATACGTCACACAAATCTCATCATCCAACTGGAACTTGGCAATATACATAATCCCGTTGCGCACTTCCTTGATGGAGGTAGCGCCGATCTGACGCAGTGATACATTGATGATATCACCGGAAAAACTGCTCGTTATCATAATATGATTTCCTTCCTTCTTTCCCTGTCACGCATCAATGAAAGCGAATCAGCAGGTAAACAGTAGAAATAGCAACCGAAAGCAGCATCATCGGGAAACCAACCCGCAGATACCGTGCAAAGGTGATCGGATGCCCATGCTTGGCCGAAATGCCGGACAGCACCACGTTAGCCGATGCGCCGATGAGCGTACCATTGCCGCCCAGGCACGCGCCCAGAGACAGCGCCCACCACAGCGCGGAAACATTCATGCCATCCGCCTGCATTGACAGAATCAGCGGAATCATGGTCGCAACGAACGGGATGTTATCCAGGAAAGATGAGAACAGCGCCGATCCCCACAGGATCAACACCATCAGCAGCGTTGTGTTGCCTCCCGTGACCGCAACCAGCGCGCCGCCCAGCGCCGTGATAACGCCGGTCTGTACCATACCGCCGACAACAACAAACAGGCCGGTGAAAAACAGGATGGTCGACCATTCCACACCCAGCACAATTTCCTCTGTGTCCTGCTTACCAATTAACAACATTATTGTAGCACTTGCAAGCGCAATAATGCAAGAGTCCACGCCGAGCGAAGAGTGGAAAACAAAGCCCACCACAACCAGACAAATCATGACCACGCTCTTGACCAGCAGCGAGTGGTCCACAATGGACTTCTTTTCGTCCAGTTGCATGACCGCCGACATCTTATCCGGCTCTACAACCATCTTGCGGCCGTACAGAAGATAAAAGCACAGGCAAACCGCAATCATAATAAAGATAACCGCCAGACCGGTATTGAGCACAAAATCCATAAAACTCAGTCCGGCCTGCGAACCGATCATGATATTCGGAGGGTCACCGATGAGGGTCGCCGTACCGCCGATATTGGAAGCCAGAATCTGCGTAATCAGAAACGGTATGGGGTTCAGCCCCAGAATGCCCGTGATGGCAATGGTCATCGGGCCAACCAGCAGGACTGTGGTCACGTTGTCCAGGAAGGCCGACAGCACTGCCGTAATGATGACAAACAGCAGCATGATTTTCCACGGGTTACCTCCCGCGATCTTTGCGGCCTTGATCGCCACATACTCAAACAACCCGGAGTTGCGCACTACGGCAACAAACAACATCATGCCGATGAGCACGCCGATGGTGTTGAAGTCTATGTAGCCGACCGCATCGTCCACCGTGAGCACATGCAGAAAAACCAGCACCACCGCACCTGCAACCGCCGCTACTGTGCGATGCACTTTTTCCGTCACAATCGCGGCCATGACGATTAAAAAGACCACGACGGAAAGGATTTGCATGGTATTCATTTTCTTTCCCCTTCCCCGCGCCACGCCATACATGCGTGCGCGCCTTCAAATTGTTTTTACGACATATTATACTCCCGGTTTTCGCGGGTTTGCAATGTTCAATTCCCCCTGATTTGCAGGGTCTTGCAACCAAAGTTTTTGTTATTTAGCACGAAATCCCATCCTTTTCTTTACACACTTTTAACAACGTTTTCCGACTTCTGTTTCCCGTCCATTGCAAAGCTCCTCTGTGCACACGACAACGCCCCCGATGCCATTCCAGCGTCGGGGGCGTTGCCCATTTGGGTGTTGTATATAGAAATGGGAAGTGTATGGCATTATTTATGCCTGCGCCTCTGCCGCGGCAGCAGGCCGGAGCGTCAGCTTGTCGTCCTCGGCATCCAGTGTCACATGGTCGCCGGACTGAATCTTGCCTTCCAGCGACTGCTCGGCTACCAGATCCTCGACCTCGTTCGTCACCGCGCGGCGCAGCGGGCGCGCACCGTATACCGGATCGAAGCCGGCCTTGGCAAGATGCTTCTTGGCCGCGTCGGTCCAGTCCATGGTAATGCCCATTTCCTGCATGCGCTCGGCAACCTTGCGCAGCATACCGTCCGCAATCTGGGCGATCTCGTCCTCGCTCAGACGGTTGAACACGATGATGTCATCAATACGGTTGAGGAATTCCGGACGCACCACGGTTTTCAGCTCGCTCAGTACGTCCTCCTTGATTTGCTCGAAGGTACGCTCCGCAGTACCTTCTCCGCCCTCGGCAAAGCCCAGCGACTTACGGGCGTTGCCCGTAATCTTCTGCGCGCCGATGTTGGAGGTCATGATAATGATGGTGTTCTTGAAGTCCACATGGCGACCCTGACCGTCGGTCAGCACGCCGTCCTCAAGGATTTGCAGCAGGATGTTGAACACATCCGGATGCGCCTTTTCAATCTCGTCGAACAGCACAACCGAATACGGATGGCGGCGTACCTTTTCGGACAGCTGACCGCCCTCATCGTAGCCAACATATCCCGGAGGCGAACCGATCATGCGGGAAACCGCATGTTTTTCCATGTATTCCGACATATCAATACGGATCATGGCGTTTTCGTCACCGAACATGGCTTCCGCCAGCGCCTTGGACAGCTCGGTTTTGCCTACGCCGGTCGGGCCAAGGAACAGGAACGAACCAATCGGGCGCTTGGGGTCGCGCAGACCGACACGTCCGCGGCGGATTGCCTTGGCGACCGCGGTAACGGCCTCGTTCTGGCCGATGACACGCTCATGCAGCGTATCCTCAAGGTGCAGCAAGCGCTGACCCTCGTCCTCGGTCATCTGCGCAACCGGGATGCCGGTCCAGCCCGAGATGACGGCCGCAATGTCGTCCTCGGTCACAGCGCCGTGCGCCTTGGTCTGCTGCTCCGACCACTCCTTGCGGCGCGCTTCGAGTGCTTCGCGCTTATTCTTCTCTTCATCGCGCAGCTTCGCAGCGTTCTCGTAGTCCTGCCCCTTGACGGCCTCTTCCTTCTTCGCGGCGATGGCGGTGATTTCGTCCTCCATCTGCTTGAGGTCGGGCGGCGTGGTCAGCGTGGACAGGCGAACGCGTGAGCAGGCTTCGTCGATCACGTCAATCGCCTTATCCGGCAGGAAACGGCCAGTCACATAGCGCACAGACAGCTTGACGGCAGCTTCGATGGCTTCATCCGGAATCTTGATCCGGTGGTGCGCTTCGTAGCGGTCGCGCAGGCCCTTGAGGATTTCGACTGCATCCTCCGGACTCGGCTCGTCGATCTGGACAGGCTGGAAACGGCGCTCAAGTGCCGCGTCCTTTTCGATGTTCTTGCGATATTCATCGAGCGTAGTCGCGCCGATAACTTGCACCTCGCCGCGGGACAGGGCGGGCTTCAAAATGTTTGCAGCGTCTGCCGCTCCCTCAGCAGCGCCCGCGCCCATCAGCATGTGCATCTCGTCAACGAACAGGATGGTATTCTTGTTAGCGGTCAGTTCTTCGATGACCTTCTTGATGCGCTCCTCGAACTCGCCGCGGTACTTGGTGCCCGCGATCATGCCGGTCAGGTCAAGCGACACGACGCGCTTGTCCTTCAGCGTCTCCGGCACATCGCCCGCGACGATCTTCTGCGCGAGTCCTTCGACCACGGCAGTCTTGCCGACGCCGGGGTCGCCGATCAGCGCGGGGTTGTTCTTGGTACGGCGGGACAGAATCTGAATCACACGCTGGATTTCCTTGCTGCGGCCAATAACCGGGTCGAGCTTGCCTTCGCGGGCAGCGGCGGTCAAGTCGCGGCCGAACTGCTCCAGCGCGTCGCCCGACTTGCCGGACGCCCCGGCTGAGCCGGGGCCTTCGCCCTGCTGGACGCCGCCCAATGCTTCGCTGAGCTTCTCAGCCACCATCTGCGGGGTGACTTTGAGGTTTGCCAACGCGGTCAACGCAACATTCTGCCCCTCGTTCAGCAAACCGAGCAACAGATGCTCGGTGCCGACATAGTTTGTTCCCATGTGGGCAGCGGACTGGATAGACAGTTCAATGATACGCTTGGTGCGCGGGGTCATGCCCTGCGGGGCGGTGCTGTCGGGCGTGCCGCGGCCGGACAGCTCTTCAATCTGCTTAACCAGCGCGTCGTCGGTCACGCCGCAGGCAGCCAATGCCTTGGCCGCCGGGCCGCCCTCCTCCCGCAGCAGGCCGAGCAGCAGATGCTCCGAGCCGATATAGCTGTGTCCGAACGATGCGGCGGCTTCCTGCGCCTTGGTCAGTGCCTGCTGTGCACGCTCGGTAAAACGGTTCTGATAAAACATAGGTCAACACTCCTTTCCGAAAGGGAAAAAGTTCAAGTTCGGTTATTCTATCATTAAATCTTTGGCTGCTGCGCGCAACAACTCTGCACGCTTGCAGTCGCGCTCCTGCGGCGTACCGGTCAGCATTGCCGGACGGATGCGCTGTTCGAGTTCATACAGCTTCTGCGGCTCTACGCCCGACAGCAAGCCCATTTGCAGGCCAACCAGCACATCCGAGATGCACTGCACAGCCTCTCCGGTGTCGATCAGGTAAGCCGAGCGCAGCGTACCTGCCGCGCGGTAGATACGGTCGCGCAGACCGGCTTCGTTCTGGCTGCGCACCTGTTCGCGCGTCTTCTTTTCCGCGTCAATGATGGTGGTCGCAGTCTCGACCAGCTTATCGGTCAACTCAGCCGCCGAAGCGCCGAGCGTGACCTGATTGGAAATCTGATAGAAGCCGCCGACCGCCTTGGAACCTTCGCCGTAGGCGCCGCGCACCGCGCAGCCACGACTGCCGGCGTAGCCGGTCATCCGGCCAATCTCACCCGCTGCCGTCAGCATGGGCAGGTGCAGCATTATGGAGGCCCGCAGGCCGGTGCCGACATTGGTCGGGCAGGCGGTCAGGTAGCCCAGCCGCTCATCGTAAGCAAACGGCAGCTCGCCTTCGATCAGCGCCGCGATGCGGTTTGCCGTTTCCAGACACTCCTTCGGGCACAGCCCAGTGCCGATCACCTGTAAGCGCAGGTGGTCTTCCTCGCCCACCATGATGGACACGCCGCCGTCCTTCGAGACAATCAGCCAACCGCCATTCTGCGCCAGCTCGGGCGAAATCAGATGCTCTTCGACCAGCTGTGACGCTTCGGTCGAGCGCGGGATAATCTGTTTTTTCTCAAATTCCGGCCCGACGGTCGGATTATTCTGCAAGGCCGCGAACACTTTGTCCGCGATTTCCTTGTGTTGTGCTTCGGTTAGACGGAAGGGGTAGCCCTTCAGGTTACGGGCAAGCCGCACGCGGCTGGTTGCCGCAAGGCCGGTAAAACCGCCATGAATTTCAAACATGCTCATTTTTGCTCGCCCTCCATTCTGCGAATCTCATCACGCAGGCGTGCGGCCTGCTCATATTCTTCGTTTTCGACTGCGGTTTTCAGCTGTGCCCGCAATGTTTCGATGGGGTCGGCCTTGGGCTGCTCGGCAGCCGGGGCCGCACCGATGTGCTGCGTTGCGCCGTGAATCTTTTCGACATATGGATTCAGGACATCCGAGAATGTGTTGTAGCAATCCGGACAGCCCACACGGCCGGTCCGCCGCAATTCGCTTTCGGTCATACCGCAGGTCGGGCATTTGCGCTCGGTGCCGAGCAGCGTCGCGGTCGGCGCACCCAGCATATCGTTCCACACGCTGCCAAAGCCGCCGCCAAGGAACGAATGGAATGGGTCGCTCCAGAAATGGTTCATCGAGGCGAACGCATTTTCAAACGCGCCGCCAATGTTTTCCTTCTTCGCGCAGTCTTCGCACAGGTGCATTTCGCGCGTTACACCGTTTACGGTTTCCTTATAATACATCGTCGCTTCATTCTTACCGCATTTCTCGCATTTCATAAGTCATTTCTCCTTTCGAGAATCTATCTCAAGTGATTTTGTTACCTATTGTTATGCTGTGGCAATGCCCATCACCGCGCATCGGAAGATCGCGGCGCGCAGACGATCGCGATCGGTTTTGCCCACCTCGGCCAGCGCACCGTCCGAGCATGCCGAAAGCAGAAGCTGCGCTTCCCGCTGCGTCAGCAGCTCCGCCGACAGCAGTGCGCGTGTCAGTCGGGCCGCATCATTTTGCGTGAGCCTGCCGCCGATACCACGGGCCGCTTCCAGCAACGTGCGTTGCTTGTCGTCCATCAGCCGCACAATGCGGATGTATCCGCCGCCGCCGCGCTGACTTTCGACCAGATACCCGTGTTCCGGTGTGAAGCGTGTCTCAATCACATAGTTGATTTGACTTGGCACACACGAAAAACGGTCCGCCAGACTTTTGCGCTGTACCTCAGCCACGCCGCCACCCGACGAAAGCATCTCGCCGATAAAATCGGCTATGACATCCGACATTTTCATGTGAACACCTCCTTCGGTCTCGGTCTCTTTCTGACCTTTCCTGACCTTTGTCTATATTATAGGAGATATCGCAGCAAAACGCAAGAGAATTTTCTGACCATTTCTGACCATTTCCCGGATAAATTTATTGAAAATCCAGTCTTTTCTCTTTTTTTCTAATTCAATCTCTTTTATTTAGCGTTTTTTACTTTTTGACTTTGTTTTGTTTTTTCAAAAGTTAGCCATTGTTAACCCCTGCTTTTTATTGCTTTTTCTCATACTTGTGTTACAATAAATGTGTAAATTCAAATGGAGGTGCAATACCAATGGCATATGTTATTAGCGATGCTTGCATCAGCTGTGGTTCTTGCGCGGGCGAGTGCCCGGTAGGCGCTATTTCTGAGGGCGACGGCAAGTACGAGATCAATCCGGACACTTGCATCGACTGCGGCAGCTGCGCAGGTACCTGCCCGGTAGGCGCTATTTCGCAGGGCTAATTGTTTAGCATAGACGCGAAATACCTAACAAAATCCGGTTCACCGGAACACAACAACGCCTGAAAGCGACTCTGTCGCCTTCAGGCGTTTTGCTTTGTTTGTATTTTCTGCACACATGCGATATATTGATATATGCAAAACGAGCCTGTCCAAATGGACAGGCTCGTTTTTATATGAATTTCAGTGCAAAATCCGATTGTCTCAGGCTTGAACTCACTTGGAAGCCTGTGCAGCCTTGATAGCATCAATCATCATCGGAACAACCTTGAACAGGTCGCCGCAGATGCCGTAGTCGGCTACGTCGAAGATCGGAGCGGAATCAGCCTTGTTGACTGCCACGATGCACTCGGAATCCTGCATGCCGGCCTTGTGCTGGATAGCACCGGAGATGCCCAGCGCAACATACAGCTTCGGATGTACGGTCTTGCCGGTCTGACCTACCTGATGGTCAGCCGTCAGCCAGCCAGCGTCGGTCGCTGCACGGCTGCCGCCAACAACGCCGCCGAACAGGGCAGCCAGCTCTTCCGCCAGCTTGATGCCAGTCTCAACGTCCTTGGAGATGCCGCGGCCAACGGATACAACAACCTCAGCGCCAGTCAGGTCAACCAGTTCCTTGGCTTCCTTGACTACTTCCAGAACCTTGGTCTGCAGATCCGCGTCGGACAGCTGTACGGCAACCTTCTCAACCACAACAGCGTTTGCCTTCGCCTCGTCGTACTCGCCCTTCTTCAGAACGCCCGGACGAACGGTCGCCATCTGCGGACGGAAGCGCGGGCAGATGATGGTCGCCATCAGGTGACCGCCGAATGCCGGACGGGTCATCTTCAGGTTGCGGTCAGCACGGTCGAGCGCGTCGATCTGCGCCTGCGGCAGCGTGGAAGACTCCTGCAGGAACGCAGCGTACTTCTCAACGTCAACGTCCAGATGCGTGCAGTCCGCGGTCAGGCCGGTGTGCAGACGAGCTGCGCAACGCGGGCCGAGGTCACGGCCGATGTTGGTCGCCGCGATCAGCATGATCTCCGGCTTCTTCTCCATAACCACGTCGCAAATCACCTTTGCGTATGCGTCGGTTGTGTAAGTCTCAAGCAGGTCGTCCTCCGCAACCAGAACCTTGTCTGCGCCGTACGCGCCCAGTTCCTTGACCATTGCGTCGCCTACGCCCTTGCCGCCCAGCAGCAGGCCGCATACCTCGCCGCCCATGTCGTCCGCCAGCTTGCGCGCCTCAGAAATCAGCTCCAAAACGGTCGGCTGGAGCTTGCCCTGACGCTGCTCACAGAATACCCATACGCCGGAAAAATCGGCCAGGTTGGTGTTATTGAATTCAGCCATTATAGTTTCTCCTTTCGATCAGATGATGTGCTTCTTGAGAAGCTCAGCTGCGAGCGTTTCGCAGGTGTTCTTGTCAGCACCCTCGAGCATCTTGCCCTGACCCTTCTGCGGGGGCGTAAAGGACTTGAAGATGTTGGTGGGAGAACCCTTCAGGCCGATGGTGGTGGGATCGATCAGCGGATCGTCCTTGAGGGTATTGTAGTCATAGACCGAAACCGGCTTGGAGTAGCAGTCCATAATGCCGCTCAGAGACATGTAACGCGGAACGTTCAGCTCCTTGATGCAGGTCAGCAGGCAGGGGGTCTGCGTCTGGATGGTCATGTAGCCGTCCTCGAGCATACGCTTAACGGTGACGGTGTTGCCTTCCTTCTTGATTTCCGCAGCGTAGGAGATCTGCGGGATTTCGAGCTTCTCCGCGATCTGGGAGCCTACCTGCGCGGTGTCGCCGTCGATTGCCTGACGGCCGCAGAATACGATATCGTCATCCTCAAGGCCAATCTTCTTGACAGCGGCCGCGAGGATCTGAGAAGTTGCAAAGGTATCCGAACCGCCGAACTCACGAGCGGAAACCAGAACCGCCTCGTCCGCGCCCATCGCGAGCAGCTCGCGGAGCATGCCTTCTGCCGGAGCCGGGCCCATGGTCACGACAACGACCTTGCAGCCGGTCTCGTCCTTGAGCTTGAGCGCAGCCTCAACCGCGTTGAGGTCGTCCGGGTTGGTGATGGTTTCCATGGATGCGCGGTTGAGCGTGCCGTCGGGATTGACTGCAACCTTACCGGAGGTATCCGGAACCTGCTTTACACAAACAATTGCCTTCATAGTTCAGTTTTCCTCCTTTACTTAGCGCAGAATCTGACCGGCGATGACCATTCTCTGAACCTGAGAAGTGCCCTCGTAGATCTCGGTGATCTTAGCGTCACGCATCATGCGCTCCATCGGGTACTCACGGATATAACCGTAGCCGCCGTAGATCTGGACACACTTGGTGGTAACGTCCATTGCCACTTCAGAAGCGTACAGCTTTGCCATAGCAGCTTCCTTGGTAAACGGCAGACCCACGTCGTGGTTGAACGCAGCGCGGCGAACGAGCAGACGAGCAGCGTCGATCTGGGTGTACATATCGGCTACCATCCACTGCAGGCCCTGGAACTTGTCCAGCGTCTTGCCGAACTGAACGCGCTCCTTCATGTACTGGATCGCCTTATCCAGCGCGCCCTGCGCGATGCCGAGCGCCTGAGAAGCGATACCGATACGGCCGCCGTCCAGCGTCATCATAGCAATCTTAAAGCCGCCGTTCTCCTTGCCGAGCAGACGGTCAGCCGGCAGATGCACATCTTCAAAAATCAGCTCGGAGGTCTGCGAGCCGCGAATGCCCATCTTGTGCTCGATCTTGCCGATGGAGAAGCCCGGGTCATCCTTGTCCACGATGAACGCGGAAATGCCCTTGTTGCCCTTGCTCTTATCGGTCATCGCGAAAACAACATAAGTATCCGCGCGGCCGCCGCCGGTGATGAACACCTTGGTACCATTGAGGATGTAGGAGCCATCCGGCTGCTTCTCAGCGATGGTCTGCTGTGCAGCGGAGTCAGTGCCCGCGTTGGGCTCGGTCAGGCCGAATGCGCCCACCTTTGCGCCTTCCTTAGGCTCGATGAGCGGGCGGAGCCACTTTTCCTTCTGCTCGGGCGTACCGAACGCGTAGATCGGCCAAGCGCCCAGCGTGCCGTGCGCGGAAATAATCGCACCGGTGGTGCCGCACACGCGGCTAACCTCTTCGATTGCGATAGAGTAGCAAACATAGTTGCCGCCGGAGCCGCCGACTTCCTTGGGGAACTGAATGCCCATCAGGCCATACTTCATCAGCTTCTGGACAGTCTCTTCCGGATAGCGCTCCTGCTCGTCGATCTCGGCTGCGAGCGGCTCTACTTCGTTAAGCGCGAACTCACGGCACATCTTCTGGAACAGTGCTTCTTCTTTTGTAAGCCTAAAATCCATGCCATATACCTCCCAAAAAATATTCGCGGGTGTACAGAAAAACACAGCGCCCGATGCCCATGGGCCGCAGCGCTGCGTTCCAAGCCAACACCCTACTTTGGAGCATGTCTATTTCTATTATATCGTTTGCCGGGAATATGTCAAGGATTTAACACACTTTTGCGTGAGATTTTCGACCCGTTTTTTTCCATTGTAAACCCGTATTTTAAACTCTGTGTGGAATCCGGGAGATTGTTTGCATTATAGTGTATTACACATCCGGTGTCCCACATCGTATCCCAGCGGTTTTTCTCATATTTCCCGCCCCTTCTGCATAAAAAGCAAGGAAGGCCATTATATAAGGAGGAAAAGTCTATGTGTGGAATCGGCGGCTTTGTCGATTATGAACACGACGCGCGCCGCTACGCCGCAGCGGCAAAGCGCATGCAGCGCAGCCTGACGCCGCGCGGTCCGGACGCGGCGGGGGACTATCAGGACGAGGACGCAGTGCTCGTCCATCGGCGCCTTATCGTCATTGACCCGGACGGCGGCTCGCAGCCCATGTGCGCGCCCGACGAAAACACGGTGTTGGTATATAACGGAGAGTTATATAATACAGAAGAAATACGCAAAGACCTGCTCGCACGCGGACACACATTCCGTGGCCATTCGGATACCGAGGTGCTGCTGCACGCCTTCCTTGAATGGGACACAGACGCTTTTGCGCGTCTCAACGGTATTTTCGCGTTCGCCATCTGGCAGAAGAAAGAACGGCGACTCGTGCTGTGCCGCGATCGTCTGGGTGTTAAGCCCCTGTTTGTCGCACACTTGCAGGACGGCATCGTATTTGGTTCAACCGTCGGCGCGGTGCTGTGCCACCCGGCGGTCGAGCCTGAGGTAGACGAGGACGGCCTGCGCGCCGTGCTGCTGCTCGGTCCTGCGCGCCCACCCGCGTCCGGTGTATTCCGGCAGGTCGACTCACTGCTGCCCGGGCATTACGCGGTGCTCACACCCGAGGGCTACGCCGACCGCACCTATTGGAAGCTGGAGGCACATGAGCACACAGACGATCTAGAAACCACGATTGCACGCACACATGAGCTGATCTGCGACGCGGCGCAGCGGCAGCTGGTGTCCGATGTACCGCTTGCTTGTTTTCTGTCGGGCGGGCTGGATTCCTCCATCCTGTCCATGCTGGCTGCCAAGACATACGCCGCCCGCGGCGAAACGCTGCATACTTGGTCGGTTGACTACCGCGACAACGACAAATACTTCACCAAAAACAGCTTTCAGCCCAACAGTGACAACGAATTCATTCAGATGATGGTCGATGCACTCGGCACAAAGCACCATAATGTTGTCATCGAGCCGGACGCCCTATGCGCGGCGCTGCTGCCCGCGACCGACGCGCGCGACCTACCCGGCATGGCGGACGTGGACTCCTCGCTGCTGCTGTTCTGCGCAGCGGTAAAGCAAGGCGGCACGACCGTCTGCCTGTCCGGCGAGTGCGCCGACGAGTTGTTCGGCGGCTACCCATGGTACCACCGGGAGGAAATCCTGTTTGAGGACACCTTCCCGTGGTCGCGCTCGGTTGACCTTCGGCTCGGCCTACTCGCGCCCGGTATCGTGCGGGACGGTGCGGAATTTGTCCGCGAGCACTATCTTGCCACCTGCCGCCGCGCGGAAAAGCTTCCCTCCGACAGCGCAAAAGACGCACGCATGCGCGAAATGTTCGTGCTCAATCTGGACTGGTTTATGGCGACTTTGCTCGACCGCAAGGACCGCATGAGTATGTATTCCGGTTTGGAGGTGCGCGTGCCCTTCTGCGACCATCGCATTGTCGAGTATGCCTACAACATGCCATGGGATTTCAAGGCGCTGGAGGGCCGGGAAAAGGGCATCGTGCGCCGCGCATTTGCGCACGAACTGCCGGAGGAAATCGTCGTGCGCAAAAAAAGCCCCTATCCCAAGACCTTCCACCCGGCCTATACCCGCCTGTGCGCGGACTATGTCCGCCGCATCTTCGAGGACAGCGACTCCATTGCCGCGCATCTCTTTAACCATGCCGCCGTCGAGGCGCTCATGGAAAAGCCGGAAAGTCTGGCCGAGCCGTGGTACGGCCAGCTCATGCGCACCCCACAGATTTTCGCCTATATCATCCAAATCGACCGCTGGCTGCGGCAGTACAAGGTGCGGCTGGTGTGACCGGCTGCCCCAGCCCGCTTGACAAGGAGGTTTTTCCCATGCCCAATCCCACCGAAGATTCCGCCGTGCTGCGCGTGGTTGTCACGACCGCGCTCGGCGCACTGCCGCTGGCTGACGCCTCGGTCACGGTATCGACCGCGGCCGACGAGACCGGCGCGCGCGATCTGCTCTACTCGGTGCGCACGGATGCGGGCGGTATGACGCCGCCCATGACGCTGCCCACCCCGCCGCGTTCCAACTCCATGACGCCGGACGGCGGCCTGCCCTACGCGGTCTATACCGTCGAAGTCGCGCACCCGGGCTACACCCCGGTCACCGCGCTGCATGTGACCATGTTTTCCGGCGTGCCCGCTGTGCTGCCCGTGGCGCTCACGCCGCTGCCGGAAAACCAATCCTCCGCCCAGACCGATCTGACCGCCACGGGCGAGCCACAGGTGCTGTACCACGACCAATCCAATCCCAATGCAGAGGAGTGATTCGCTTTGCCCCAGTCCCCGGTGACCATCCCGGAAACCATCACGGTGCATCTGGGCACGCCCTCATCCGCCGCGCAGAATGTCACCGTCCCATTTGCCGACTACATCAAAAACGTTGCCTCTTCGGAAATCTATCCAACATGGCCCGAGGAGGCCATCCGCGCCAATATTTACGCGCAAATCTCCTATGCGCTCAACCGCGTGTTCACCGAATGGTACCGCGCGCAGGGCTATGATTTCGACATCACCAACTCCACGCGCTTCGACCAATCCTTTGTCCCCGGGCGCGACATTTTCGAGAATATTTCCACCATTGTAGACGATATGTTCAACAGTTACCTCACCCGCGGCAACGCCATCGAGCCGCTGTTCGCCCAGTACTGCAACGGCACGACGGTGACCTGTCCCGGCGGCCTGAGCCAATGGGGAACGGTGCCGCTGGCCGAGCAGGGTATGACTGCGGAGGAAATTGTGCGATATTACTATGGAGACGACATCAACATTGTGCGAAACGCCCCAATTGCGCCCAACCTCGGCGGGTCGTGGCCGGGCGTGACCTTCCGGCTGGGCGATGTGTCCGAGGAGGTACGCACCATACAAAACCGCCTCAACCGTATCTCGACCAACTATCCCAATATCCCGAAAATCTATCCGGTCGACGGCATCTACGACGCGGACACCGAGCGTGCGGTTCGCGCCTTCCAGAAGCAATTCAACCTTGGAGTGGACGGCATCGTCGGCCGCGCGACGTGGTACCGCATCGCGTTTATCTACAACAACGTCAAGCGCCTGAGCGAGCTGGACAGCGAGGGCCTTCTGCTCGAGGAAATCTCTCGCCAGTTCCCCGAAACGCTGCGCGAAGGCGCGACCGGTCCGGGCGTACAGCTACTTCAGTATTTTCTTGCGATTGTGGGCGAGTATTACGACCAGCTGCCGCGCTGGCA
The DNA here is from genome assembly GCF_052117205.1 of Candidatus Agathobaculum pullicola. Taxonomy (NCBI): domain Bacteria; kingdom Bacillati; phylum Bacillota; class Clostridia; order Eubacteriales; family Butyricicoccaceae; genus Agathobaculum; species Candidatus Agathobaculum pullicola. The sequence goes on from NZ_JBQKJP010000027.1 coordinate 35,705, forward strand.
GCCCAGCCAGATTGACGGCATCTTCGGTCCGCGCACGCGTGAGGCCGTCGAAGCGTATCAGCGCATGATGGGGCTGACCGTGGACGGTATCGTCGGCCGCAACACATGGAACGCGCTGGTGTCTACCTATCAATCCGTGCTGGCCGTGCAGCCCGATCAGGGCTTTTTGGGCGAGGTCGCCGGTCTGCCGGACATCTTCCTCGTGGAAGGGATGCGCGGCGAAGCGGTGCGCGAGGCACAGGAGCTTATCAACATCATCGCACGCGGCTATCCCGAGGTGCCGTCCGTCGCGGTCGACGGTATATTCGGTCCCGCGACACGAAACGCGGTTTCGGTCATCCAGTCGATATCCGGCCTGCCCGCTACCGGTGCAATCGGCCCGCTGACATGGGAGGAAATGGCCTTGCTTGCGCGTGACGTACTGGTGTCCTCGCAAACCAGCGAAGGACAATACCCGGGCTATCCCGTGGGAGAGGAGGCGACCGCCTGATGTATACCGACAGCCAGCGCAGGACGCATATTTACGATTTGCAGCGGTTTCTGCGCCGCATCCAGCAGGAACAGGGCGCATTGCAGCCGCTCGCACCGGATGGGATTTTCGGTCCGGAAACCGCTGCCGCCGTGCGGGAATTTCAGCGGCGGGGCCGCCTGCCCGTGACAGGTACGGCTAATTTCGACACATGGACGGCCATCTACGCCGCCTATCTTGCCCTGACCGACCTTGACGCACTGCCGGCTGCGGTCAACTTTTTCCCGGCGGGCATGGATAGCAAACTCAAGCGCGGGGACAAAGGCCCCTCGGTCTTTGTGCTCCAACTCATGCTGGGTACGGCTGCGCCGCACTTTGGGAGTGTGCTCCCCGTCCCCCTGACCGGCGAATACGACGCCGACACCGAGGCCGGTGTGCGCCAAGCACAAGGAGTATTCCAGCTGCCGCAGACCGGCGAGACCGACCGTGCCACCTGGGCAGCGCTTGCCCTGTTCCATAACAGTTTTTTCGGCCGCACACCGCTGGCGTGGACGCTGGAATAACAACAAAAAGGACGCCCGAAGGCGTCCTTTTTGTTGTATCATAGCGTTATTCCGCTGTATCTGCGGTTTCGGCAGCCGCGTCATCCGTGGCAGATGCGTCCGATGTCGCGTCCTACGCATTGAGAATCTCCTGCACCTCGGTGGGCAGATAATCGCGCACGTTCTGATAGGTGATTTCATCATATACTTCGGTCGTCTGCACGTCCGCTTCCTCCATCCACTGGGTCAGCAGATCGTCCATCGTGCCGGCTACCGCCGTTGTCAGCACGCTTTTATAGTTCTCCAGTTGGCCTTCGATATCCAGCGGTACGCGCTTGATGATGTGATAGCCGTAAGGCGACTTGATCAGACCGGATACCTCGTCCTCGCCCAGCGCCTTGGCGCCGTCGTAAAACTCAGCGACCATGTCCCCATTGGTAAAGATGTAGCCGTCCGGGTTGCCGGCCAAGCCCGGGTCCTCGCTGTATGCGTTCATCAGCTCGTCATAATCCTCGCCCGCATTGATACGGTCCAGAATCTTCTGCGCCTCGGTCTTAGCCTCCTCATCCGTGCGGATGGTTTCGCCCGTAGTGGAGTCGACGGTCGAAATCAGGATATGCTTGGCGGCGATGTAATTGTCGGCGAAATACTGCCGCAGATCCTCGTCACTCGGCACACTGGCGCCGTTTTCACCGAAATAATACTCATTGAGCGCATTATAGCACAGGCTGATATACATAAAGTTGCTATAGCTCTGGTCCGAGAAGCCGAAGCCGGCGATTTGCTTGACAAAAGCGTCATACCCCATCGAATCAATGGTATCCTGCCGCAGCTGGGTCATCTGCTTTTCCTGTGCGTAGGTCGGCTTGAGGCCCAGTTCTTGAAACTTCTGCAATACCACGCGCGCATAGACCGATTGGTCCTTGGCAGCCTGCGGCATGGAAGAGCCCAGCGTTGCGGCGGCATATTCGTCATTCCACACGTCGCTCATGCCGAACTGCGCATACATATTGGCATAATACGCCATGTTGTACAGCATATAGCCCGCATATTCATCCGCGCACACCTCGTCGCCGTTGACCGTCATCACAACCGGCGCACCACTGTTCAGCGGCTGATACTGAATGGTCATGCTTGCCGTTCCCCAGATGGTACCGCCCATAACCACAACCAGCATCACAACCAGCGCGACGGCGCGCTGCACCATTTTGCTCATATTCTAACTCTCCTTATTGCGTAATCAAAACAGACTTTAATCAGTATAGCACCTTTCAGAAGGCGATACAAGCAAAAACACAAAATCGTCACAATCCGTCTGTAGGAGTACAATACATCTTGGACAGTTGAATAAAAAAGGGATGAAGGATAAGGCCTCATCGGTTAAAGTTGAGTTGCTACACTTAACTTGACGAGAGGGGGCCATATCC